>CAYLYN010000006.1:0-54491 GCA_964387565.1 uncultured Rikenellaceae bacterium
TTGCAATATATTTATAATTATTTAGTAATAATTAATAAAAGTAAACATAATTATGGAAACAATGGAAAAAGAGATGACAGGTGAAGAGAGCCTGAAGATAATCTCAGAGATGATTAATAAAACGAAGGTTAATATCAGCCAGGGGAGTTTTCATCTCCTGTTCTGGGGTTGGCTGATCCTTGCATGCAGCCTCTCAGAGTATCTGCTATTTAAACTATCTGATTTCGCAAATCCATGGTATGTATGGTTATTTGTGATCCCGGGAGTTTTTGTAAGCATGATTTACGGTTATATGAACGGAAGAAAATCGAGGGTGTATACTTATGCTGACAAGCTTTATGTCTGGACATGGATGGCGTTCCTTTTTGCATCAGTTGCATTATTCATAGTAAAATCGGACGATATGGGATCAATAGGTCCTTATATCCTTACCCTGGCTGGTATACCTACATTTATTTCAGGTGCAATCATAAAATTCAGGCCGCTGCTTATCGGGGCTGTAACATTCTGGCTGCTTGCAGTTATTGGCCATTTTGCAGGACCATCAGTAGCTCCCCTTACAGTACCGATAGCAATGCTGACGGGTTACCTTATACCCGGCTACATTCTTAAAAGAAAAGTTGACCATGATGAAGTTTAAGGATCTTGATCCAATATTGCACTCCCAGCTGAGGCTTGCAGTTGTATCACTGCTAATCGGAACAGAAGTAGCCGAATTTACATGGATCAGGGAACAGACAGAAGCTACTGCGGGAAACCTGAGCGTCCAGATTACTAAGCTAAAGGAGGCAGGATATATAGAGGTTGAAAAGAAATTCAGGAATAACTATCCGCAGACACTCTGCAGAATCACACCACTGGGAAGGGAGAAGTTTACAGGATATGTTAAAGCCCTGAAAGAGTATCTGAATCCTGGTTGAACCCGTGAATCTGATCCTTCGGATTTTGAACTAAAGATATGTATATCACAATCCTCGAAAGCCGCGGATTTTAGTCCGGTGTCACAAATAGATTCACCCATTATGATTCAGGTCCAAAATAATTAATCCGGGAAATGGTTAAATGGTTGGATTTTCCTTCTATTTTTGTTGTTTTAATTTTCAAAGGATGAATGACGATTTGCTAAAGGAAAAGGAAGAATCAAAATCCCCGGTAAGTTTTATAGAACAGTTTATTGCAGATGATCTGAAGGAAGGAAAAAACGGCGGGAGGGTCCATACACGATTCCCTCCTGAACCCAATGGTTATCTGCATATCGGTCATGCAAAGGCTATCTGTCTTGATTTTGGCATGGCACAGAAGTATGGTGGAAAATGCAATCTCCGCTTTGATGATACCAACCCGGTAAAGGAAGACGTTGAATATGTTGACTCGATTAAGGAAGATATTCACTGGCTTGGTTTTGACTGGGAAGAGAGAGAATACTATGCTTCTGATTATTTCGGAAAGCTTTTCGATTTTGCTGTGGATCTGATAAAAAAAGGGCTGGCCTATGTCGATGATCAGCCGGCCGATGTTATTTCATCACAGAAAGGAACACCCGCACAGCCAGGTACTGAAAGTCCATTCCGGACAAGGAAAATAAATGAGAACCTCGATCTCTTCTACAGGATGAATGAGGGGGAATTTGAAGAGGGAAGCCGTGTACTGAGGGCAAAGATTGATATGACATCTCCCAATATGCATATGCGCGATCCTATCATATACAGGATCATTAAAACGCCACATCACCGTACAGGTAATAAATGGCTGGTATATCCGATGTACGATTTTGCACACGGTCAGAGCGATTATTTCGAAGGAGTAACACATTCCCTGTGCACTCTTGAGTTTGAAGTGCACCGGCCACTCTATGACTGGTTCATCAACCAGCTTAAAACAGATGATTACAGACCCCGACAGATTGAGTTCAACAGGCTCAACCTGACCTATACCATGATGAGCAAGAGAAAACTTCTGGAGCTTGTTCAGGAAGGAAAGGTGAGAGGATGGGATGACCCGAGAATGCCTACCCTTTGCGGCCTCAGGAGAAGAGGATATACGCCTGAATCAATAAGAAGATTTGTGGATCTGATAGGCTATACAAAAGTTGAGGCAATAAATGATGTTTCATTACTGGAGCATGCCATCCGTGAAGATCTTAACATAAAGGCTCCCAGGGTATTCGGCGTTCTTAATCCACTGAAAGTGATAATCAGAAACTACCCTGAAGAAAAAGTTGAAGATGTGGAGCTTATAAATAATCCTGAAGATGAAACTCAGGGAAAACGTACTGTCCCTTTCAGTCGTGAATTATTTATTGAGCAGGATGATTTCATGGAAAATCCTCCAAATAAATTTTTCCGTCTTGCTCCCGGCATGGAGGTGCGTTTGAAGGGAGCATATATAATCAGGTGCGAGGAATTCAAAAAAAATAAAGAAACAGGAGCAATAGAGGAGGTTTATTGTACCTATGATCCTGAAACCAGGAGCGGAACTGCTTCCGAAAAGAAAGTTAAAGGAACTCTTCACTGGGTATCTGCATCTCATGCCGTTGATGCAGAGATCAGGCTCTATGACAGGTTGTTCAACCATACTGATCCTTCAGGACAGAAAGATGAAGATTACAGGAAATTCCTGAATCCCGATTCACTTAAGATATTCAAAGGATGCAAGGTGGAGCCTTCTCTTAAAAATGCAAAACCACTCGATAAATTCCAGTTCCAGCGTATTGGTTATTTCTGTGTAGATTATGAATCGGGTGATGCAGGATTGATATTCAACAGGACCGTATCGCTGAAAGATACCTGGGCTAAAGTAAATAAATGACAGATACATCTATGCATCTGTTCTTACGGTTTAACGTACCTGAAGATATCATTTTCAAATGATATATCTTCTCCGTTTATCAGAAGTGCCGACTGGATAAGCCCCAGGTGTGAATAAGCCTGTGGAAAATTGCCAAGCAACTCCCTGGTTTTAATATCAACATGTTCACTCAAAAGTCCCAGATGATTTGAGCAACTGAGAATATTATTGAATACTTTGAGTGCTTCATCACAATGTCCGATCTTATACAGGCTGTTTACAAGCCAGAAGGTACAAAGGACGAACGAACTTCTAGGCACTCCGAAATCATCTTCATTAAGGTATCTGAACATAAAGCCATCTTTACAAAGTTCATCCCTGGTTTTGAGTACTGTGCTTATATACCGTGGATCGTCAGCACTAATGAAACCTATATCTTCAAGAAGAAGATTTGAAGCATCAAGGTGTTTTGAGCCGTAGTACTGAACAAAGGCTCCCACCTCTTCATCCCATCCTTTGGTCATTATATCATCCCTTATCTTATCAGCAAGATCACTCCATGCATCAACATAAAAATCCCTGTCAAGCATCCTGGCAATTTTAACGCCACGGTCAATGGCAACCCACGACATTGCTTTTGAGTAAATAAAATGATGATCTGCACCCCTGATCTCCCATATCCCTTTATCAGGCTTATCCCACTGTTTGGCCACAACCGCCACTATACTCCGGACAAAGGTCCACAGCTCTTCAGATGTGTCGAGAGTTGAAGGAAACTTATGGAAGGATAGATATATGGCATCAATGAGAACACCGTATATATCATTCTGTTTCTGTGTATAAGCACCATTGCCAATCCTCACCGGAGGTGATTCCATATATCCTTTCAGATGAGGCAGAATCTTTTCCTCAAGATTCTTCTCACCCCTCAGTCCGTACATTATCTGTATATCTTCCTGTTTCCCCTGGTTGACACTTAACAAAAATCTCTGAAACTTCTTGGCTGAATTTGTATGTCCCATCTGCAGAAAGGTCTTGATAACCATGGATGAGTCGCGTATCCAGCAGAAACGATAATCCCAGTTACGTGTTTCTCCAATGGTTTCGGGAAGCGATGTTGTAGGTGCTGCGATTACTGCTCCTGACTTGTCGTATGTAAGAAGTTTAAGTAATAATGAACTTCTTGTTATCTCCTCATTATACTTTGTAAAGATAAGAGTCCTGTTTGACCAGTTCATCCAGTAAACCTTGGTACGCTGGTATTCAAGCCAGGCTCGTTTCAAAGTCATCCTTACAAGCTTCTGATTATAGGTTATACAGAAAAATGTATCATCACTAAGTGAAATGAGTTCCCCGTTAAATACATCCTCCTTTGACAGCTGTGTATAGAGGTAGACTGATTCATACCTTCCTGTTTCAGTATAATGTTTGATATAATTCTTTTCTACAATGCCTTTTGTGGGACTTGCATAATTCAGCCGTGGATCATACTCAATTTTTAAAACAGGAGTTCCTCTCTTTACTGTAACGATCCTGTAAATTTCTGGTGCATTGTAATAATTATATTCCTCTGTCCGGTAAATTGGCATGAAATCAAGAACATGGAATTCTGAGTCAGAAGAGCTGAATCTGGTTTCCAGTATATTGGTATGATTTAAGTAGTTTTGTTTTATTGAATAGTCGCCCACCGGTTTAAATGTGAAATGGCCGCCTATCTCATCATCAATCAGTCGTCCAAAAACTGAAGGAGAATCGAAATCAGGCATGCAGCACCAGTCTATTGAACCTTCTTTTGATATAAGGGCACTGCTGCGGCAGTTACCAATTATGCCGTAATCCGAAATATGCATAAGTTATCTTGTTAATGACCTGAGCAGCCTGAGCAACTCCTCATAGTTTTCTATTGTGTATCGTGATTTTTCAGATGGTTTACCAACCTTTATAGTTACAGATGAATCTGGTAAAGCTTCAAACATATCTTCATCAGTAGTATCGTCACCGGCGGCAAAAATAAACTCATATTCTTTGAACCTGAAGAAGTTCCTTATGGTTGTACCCTTGGTGTATTCCGATGGCTTAACCTCAACTATTTTATCACCCTTCATCAGGTTGAGCTGCCTCCTGGTGCAAGGGTAAATAAGCTTGTTGACAAGTTGAGCAACCCGGAGTTCTGATAACCATTTGTCAGTGCTGCGGTAGTGCCATACCAGTGCCGTCTTCTTCTTTTCAATGTGCGAGCCGGGAGTACTTTCAGTCAGCTCCTGCATGATCCTGATAATCTCAGACTGCCAGCCCAGATCCTTTCTGTATATGCTCTCCCATATACCATTAACCCGGCGAAGGGCACCATGCTCTGCAAAAAGAGTAACATTAAGATGCCCGAAAACTGATTGCAGAAACTCCTGGTTACGTCCACTGACAATTGCAAGGTCAACGCCACTTGTCCCAGCCAGGTTCTTAAGTAATTTTATCAGAGACGGATCGGGCAAGGCTTTGGCTGGGTCATTATTAAAAGGGACCAGGGTTCCATCATAATCAAGGATCACCAGCCTTCTCTTTGCTTTCCTGAAATCAGCCAGTATCTCCCTGAACTGGTGAGGTCTGAGATATTTCTTTTTAAGAACCCTCTGTTTCAGATGTATCCGTTCAAGCTCGTCAATAAAATCACCGGCCCATTTTACTATATTATGCTTCTTCAGATGCTTCTGCATTTTCCTTATCCTCATCTTCTGTTCAGCTTCAGGCATAATCAGGGCAGTATTGAGGGTGTCTGCAATCTGCCCGGTGTTATTTGGATTAACAATCAATGCCTCTGTAAGCTCAATTGCAGCTCCTGCCATCTCGCTCAGTATCAACACTCCGGGTTTCTTTGCCTTGGCGGCTACATACTCCTTGGCAACAAGGTTCATTCCATCTCTCAGAGGCGTTACCATTGCCACATCGCTTTCGTGATAAATAGCAGTAAGCTCTGAAAATGAAAATCCCCTGTAGTAATAGTGTATTGGTATCCACCCCTGCCATGACATTGTGCCGTTAATATTACCAATAGTCTCATCGATGGCAACCTTAAGATCGTGATACCGGTCAACGCTGTCACGTGAGGGGACAAGTATCATTACAAGTGAGACCTTGCCTTTCCACTCCGGATATTTCTGAAGCAGCAGCCGGAAAGCTTTTAATCGCATAAGTAATCCTTTGCTGTAATCAAGCCTGTCGACTGACAGTATTATTTTTCTGTCACTGTAGCTCTCCCTGAATTGTCGTGCATGTATCTCAACATCGGGATTCTTATGTGCTTTATGAAAATTCCCGTAATTGATTCCCATGGGGAAAGTATCGACTGACATTATTCGATTTCCGAAATGGAAATTATTATCATCCGACTCGATTCCTGTTATCCTGTACATGGCACTTATAAAGTGACGCATATAAGTAAAAGTATGGAATCCGATCAGGTCCGAACCCAGTAGTCCCCTGAGTATTTCTTCACGGTTTTCAAGTGTCCTGAAAAGTTCGTACGAGGGAAATGGTATATGGAGGAAAAAGCCGATACGTACTGATGGTAATTTTTCCCTGATCATCATAGGAAGAAGCATCAGATGGTAGTCCTGTACCCATATTATATCATTTTCTGATGCTACCTCCAGGACTTTTTCCAGAAATAGGGCATTTACCTTTTTATAGGCTTCCCAGTGGACCTGATCATGAGTAGTATAAACATAAAAATAGTGAAACAGGGGCCATAGTGTGGAATTGCTGTACCCTTCATAATAAAGCTCCACGTCATCCCTGGTAAGAAATACCGGGTGAAACCTGAAGTCTTCGAGATGAAAGCTCAGTTTCTCCTCAGTTTGTTCATTGTCGGTATAGATTCCGGGCCATCCGATCCAGTGTTTTTCATACTGTACATTGAGAGAATCGAGACCTGTTGCAAGTCCTCCGGCACTTTTCTCAAGATGAATAACTTCATCCTTTATTTCAGCTTTCACCGGAAGCCTGTTTGATACTATTATAAGTCTTTCCGTGTCTTTTCGCATCATTCGCTGCAAGATACAAAAAAAAGGCGGAAGGACGAAAGCTTTGCAAACAGAAGCCAGTGATGAAGGTTTGGCGAATGGAGAAAGGTTGACGTTTTAATAGCCTAAACTTTCTTTAAAAATCTTTTTTATATATATTTGCACCCTGAAAATTGCTCCGTAGTGTAATTGGCAACACGTCTGACTCTGGATCAGAAGAGTTTAGGTTCGAGCCCTAACGGAGCAACCACAATGCCGGCTCTTTAGCCGGTATTTTCATTTTGCGGAGTTAGGGCGAGAAGTTTATCCCGACATTGTGAGTGGAACGAACAATCGTCGGGAAGCCCTAACGGAGCAACCACAATGCCGGCTCTTTAGCCGGTATTTTCATTTTGCGGAGTTAGGGCGAGAAGTTTATCCCGACATTGTGAGTGGAACGAACAATCGTCGGGAAGCCCTAACGGAGCA
The DNA here is from genome assembly GCA_964387565.1 of uncultured Rikenellaceae bacterium. Taxonomy (GTDB): domain Bacteria; phylum Bacteroidota; class Bacteroidia; order Bacteroidales; family VadinHA17; genus LD21. The sequence continues at coordinate 7,272 of CAYLYN010000006.1, forward strand.
ACAAAACCAGAGCGAGAGTGTGAGTGGGAGCGAGCACTCTCGTTCTGTTTTCTCACACTCACTCTTTGTCCTCCGTAGACTTGCGAAGGAGGACTCACACTCATAATTTACGACTTCAGGGCGAGAAGTTTCTTTTGCAAAACAAACAAAGCTAAATTAATGTATCTTAGGTGTGGAAATGAAGATTAAATAAATTAATACTTTAACTAGCTCTTCTCATTCAGATATATCAGGAAACAGATTATTCATAATTAAAAAAATGAAATGATATGAAACGTAGACAGTTTATTAGAAATGTTAGTTCTGCCGGTGTTGCACTTTCTATTGTACCCAGTATTAGTGTATCAGGGCTGGGACACATAGCACCAAGCGACAAGCTTAACATCGCTGCCATTGGTATTGGGGGTAAAGGCAATGTAAACCTTCAAAATATGGTTAGTCAAAACATAGTTGCGCTTTGTGATGTCGATTATGATTATGCCAGCAGCGTTTTTAAAACATATCCAAAGGCCCCTAAATATCAGGATTTCCGCATAATGCTTGAAAAGCAAAAAGATATTGAAGCAGTTGTTATAGCAACACCCGATCACACACATGCGGTGGCAGCAGCAGCAAGCATGGAACTGGGAAAGCATGTTTATGTCCAAAAGCCACTTACACATTCGGTCTGGGAATCACGCTACCTGACGCAGCTTGCAAAGCGTACCGGAGTTGTTACTCAAATGGGAAATGAAGGTCATTCAAGTGATACCGTATATGAAGTAGCTGAAATTGTTCAAAGTGGTTGCCTGGGAGTTGTGAAGGAAGCACATGTATGGACAAACCGTCCGATCTGGCGACAGGGAATGCCCCGGCCTCTCAAAAAAGTTGCTGTTCCAAAAACACTGGACTGGGAGTTGTTTATCGGTCCTGCACCAATGCGCGATTATAATCCGGAATATCATCCATGGATCTGGAGAGGATGGTGGGATTACGGAACCGGTGCCCTTGGTGATATGGGTTGTCACTTACTGGATGTTCCCAATTATGCGTTAAAACTTGGCCATCCTGTTGCTTTTCAGGCCAGTTCTTCGTTGGTTAACACGGAAAGTGCTCCGGTCTCTGCCAAGGTAAGTTACAAGTTTCCGGCAAGAGAAAACCTGCCATATTGTTCCTTACCTGCACTGGAACTGACCTGGTATGATGGAGGTTTAATACCTGCACGTCCCTATAACCTCCCTGACGATGCCCCGATGAAACCCGGAGGGGGATTTATGCTTGTAGGTTCCGATGCTACTCTTATCGCTGAGGCATACGGAGCAAACTGGAAGGTTTATAAAAACCGTGAGGAAATCAAACCAGAAACAAGAGTCAGGCTGGAACGTATTCCTGATAACCCTCTTGGTGGTGGCAGACATGAAATGCACTTTGTTGAATGTTGTAAAAACGGAGGTACCCCGGCTTCAAACTTCAATTATGCCGGTCCATTTAATGAAATGGTAGTAATGGGTAACCTTGCAGTCAGACTGCAATCTCTTGAAAAAACATTGCGTTGGGACAGTGAAAAAATGGAGGTAACCAATATTGGGCCGGATGAGAAACTACGTACAGCTAAATTACTTCCTTTCTCCAGTGATATTGTTACTAAAAAAGTCGATGACGATTCAAAACAATGGGTGTCATGGAACGCCTTGGAAATGTGCAAAAAATGGATAAAACATGAATACCAGAACGGGTGGAAATTATAGTGTAAAAGCCTAACCTCTGGATTGGTGGTCGCAAGCACTGTTGTATTTTTCAAAATTGCTACAAAAAGTTAACAGGTTTGTTGCCAGGTTTTGAGGATAAGGGAATAAGTCACTAGCCCTGACCATTTTTAGCCGGAGTAAACTTACCATCCCTGGAAGGAATTAAGTTCTTGTTATTAAAATATTTATGCAAATTCTAATTGACCCGACTATGAATGGTAAAGGTCATCAGCTTTTGCGAATTGTAAAAAAAATCTTGCGGAAAAGCAGGTGCCATTATTCACCCCCTGCTTAATTCAATTGACGATTCCCAGATGGAACCATTTTGTTATCAATATAATTATTTCAGTAAATTAAAAGAAATCTGTGAAATGTTGTCAGTATGGGTTTTATTTTACACTTTTCATAAGAGTGATGTTTTTCTGTAAAAAATGAATATATGTAAAACATTCCGGAACATGTGAATCCCATACACCATGTGGACTCCAGACCCATCCACCTGAGTCTTTTGCCGGAGCAGCTTCCCTGTAAGTATTAAAACGTGAGAAGTCCATTCGCCAGACATCCTTATCGTGTGGAGGAAGACTTCTTTTATCACTCAGAGTCAGGGCTGACATCCCTGACCATGGTAGAGCAAGCTCCACTGTCCAGCCGCGATCCCTGTCGCTGTCATCGTTTATTGTGCCGTCAACATGAACAGCGCTTTTCAATCCCGGAAAGTCCCAGTTCCAATAGCCTATCCTGCCACCCCGGGGATGAGGTTTATATCCCACACCGTTGAACGGCCTTCTTCCAGGCTGGTCGCTACTGAATTCAGGCATGGAATTATAAACTCCCTTCTTAAATGATTCTTCCCAGATAAAGAAGACCTCATAAATGGTCCCGAAAGAATTAATCTCTAATTCATAATAGGCATCAGGTCCTGCGATAAAAAACTCTACATCATTATTCTGGTATATTAATGCATCCCGCTCAGTCAGGGTCGCCTGAACATCAGGCTCTTCAATCCAGTAAGCAACATATAAATAGTCATCATCCCAGAGCACAGCGGCGCGGGTATCATGAATGGTATTCGATCCGGAGACCAGGTCGCGGAACCTCGTTGATTTTGGTGCAATCTGCCAGATCGACTCATCAGGCCGGCCATCAATAACCGGCGGGCTGCTAACCTTGTAAGCATTATAGTGGGGTATATCCGCCTCACTGCATGGCGGGTAAGGTAATGAATCAGGCTCCACAGAACTGAAGGAAGCAGGGGTCTGATCTTTTATCAGGTCATTTGAAATAAGGTCCGATGACAGGATTGATAAGAAAATTAATAAGGCTGTCAGATAAATGATTCTGTTCATAATTGATTTTTATTATAGGGTAGCTCTTATTTTTTTGGTATTGTCGTTTAAAACAAATATACTGTCTGAGTTTAAAAAACCATTATGTTACCTAATGGTTTTAAACTATAAAAGTATTAACAGGATTCCATGCTATCGAGGACTCCCGGATTATAATTTTGAATTAATTTTATCGGAATAAGTAATTGAAATAAATCCCTCCCTGACTTCAATAGTAATATCCCCTGTTTTATTCTCATATCTGGTATAATCTCCAACGCTAAGATGCCTGATGCGTTTTGGTTCATTGAACAGAAACCTGTCAGCGATTCTGGGTTTTTTGTATTTATTTTTTCCAATACCATATTGGGTAGTGTACAGCATTTGTAGTTTTGCGAAACTATATTCAAGTGAATCGCGAGACTCGCCAGGAAAATTAACTGTTACTTTATATGAGGTTTTGCTCTGCCCTTTACCATACAAAAAAATATCACAGTTTTTACCAAGAAACACTCCCTTCAGCTTAATCTGATTTTCTACATCAGCTTGTGATTTATTATATCCAAGTCTGATTAATTCAGTTGCAAACTGATCAATATCGCCATCTATTGGAAGATTTTCAAATTTCAGATGTTCGTCAGATGAACAGCCAGTTAATAATATAATTAAAAGAAAAAAGAAACTAATTTCCGTTTTCATCTTGTATTATTTGACTTAATATTAATCAAAATGAGAAACCGTTTAACCTCAAAGGCATACACAAAGAAAAAGAAAATTTAAAATTAAGTAAATTATCATTATAGACTTTGTGTTGTCTTTGGTTGCGCTTTATTTATCAGACAAAACCAGATTTGAATTAATTCAGTATCAGATTTTAATTTGTATATTTATTGTATTCATTTCTGGTACAATAAAGAATTACTGAAAGTTCAAATCAAATATTCTAACTAATAATCATGAGAAAGTTAATAATTGACGAAACAGACACTACCCCTCTGGTGATTCTTGATCCGGAAGAAAATATATATCAGATCTCCGGTCATTCGAGGCCATCTGATGTAAGGGAATTTTACGACCAGATTCTGACATGGTTTGATGATTTCAATATATATCTCAGAAACAATAACAAAATGGATGACAGTATGATATTTACATTTAATCTGGAATACTTCAATTCCTCTTCTGCCAAATTAATAGTAGATGTCTGCAAGAGCCTTTCCGCATTAAGACAAAGAGGATTAAATGTTACTGTAGTATGGCAGTATGAACAGGAAGATGAGGATATGCTTGAAGCCGGTAAGGAGATGTCAAGACTTGTAAAATGTCCTTTTGAATATAAAGAGATTCAGTAAGCCTGACTTGATAAAACAGTTTAAGGAGATCCGGACAGAAGAATCATTAAATGCACTTTCTAAAATCACTTTTTGTTTTTCATAACCGATAGTCATTAAATATTATACTAGAAATGCAATTTCATTGAAAGCCCAATTTGCATATTTTCAGTGGAAGTTGAGACAAAATAAGGTTTTACAGACAGGTTATATCCTGATTTTTTATTATCCCTGAAAACCATGTTATTAACTTTTGCAACTTTTACAGCATCGCTTACTGACCAGATATCAATACCTATGGCACACACAATACCGGTCAGGATCATCAATGCACCCGCTACTGTGCCTTCTATACTAGTCTCCTCATGCTCACTTTCCGGATTTGATTTTACCAGAATACCAAAACCAGCAGCTGAAAGCAGGATAGACCCTGCAAAACCTCCCATAAAGGCTATCCCTCTTGCCGGTTCACCTGATATCATCTGACCCAGTCCTGGTAAAAAAAGTGAAGATACACCAGCCACAGGTGGTCTGTATGGATCTCCAGGCTGGTAACTATATGTTTTATAGTCATATTTTGTCTTGTTTAAATTGTATTGCGCATTTGAAACTGTAGCGGTTAATAATGCCATAACAAGTATTAAGATGAGATTCTTCATTTGTAAGGTTTTACGGTGAAATTAAAATAAATCTTACTAATACTTTTTATACCAGATGTATAGCTGTCTGGTATTTTAAAATTAAGAAATTAAAACAAAGGAGTCAAATAATACTTTAAACCGCTGATTATTTTAACCCATCACATTAACCAGGGCCTGGAGTTTAAAATGAAAAATCCTTTGTGACCAGATCCTTTTTCATTAATTTTATAATTCACCACGATCTTTTAAGAATGAAAATTCAATCGCAGCATCTTCTGAAACCGATTACAATTGCTGGTCTGGTAATGAGTAACCAGGTATTTATCAGTTCAACACAGAAACCTGCACAAAGGCCTAACATCCTGTTTATTGCAGTTGATGATCTGAAACCTGAATTAGGTTGTTATGGCAACAGCCTTATTAAAACTCCGAATATTGACCGCCTTGCTGCAAGAGGCACAGTATTCATGAAGAACTATTGCCAGCAGGCCGTGTCAGGACCTACCAGGGCAAGCCTTATGACCGGAAAAAGACCAGACTATACAAAAGTATGGGACCTGAAAACAAAGATGCGTGATATAAATCCTGATATTCTTTCGATACCCCAGTATTTTATGCAACAGGGATATATTACAGCCGGCATTGGGAAGATATATGATTACAGGTGTATTGATGATAAAATGGATGAACCATCATGGAGTCTCCCCTACTATGATATCCCTTCACAGTACTACTTCAATAATCAGAAGACTATACTGGGTTATTATCAAAATCCTGAAACCAGAAATTCAGCTCAAAAATATATAGATGAAGCCGTGGCCAGGGGACTAAATCCAAATGAAGCCAGGCAATATGCAGTTAAAAATGTAAGACCTTCATCTGAATGCATGGATCTGCCAGACAATGCATATAATGACGGTGCAATGGCTGATCGTGCAAAAGAAATTCTCACAAGCCTCACCAAAGAAAACAAACCTTTCTTTTTTGCTGTCGGTTTTGCAAGGCCTCACCTGCCTTTTGTTGCTCCCCGGAAGTATTGGGATTTATACGACCGTAATGAAATGCCATTGGCACAATTCACTGAACATGCAAAAAACAGCCCTGAGATGGCATACCACAATTCTGGAGAGCTGAGGGAATATACAGACATCCCTCCACTGACAAGTTTTTCAGATATAAAAAGTAATCATATCAGATTACCTGAAGAAAAACAAAAAGAGTTGATCCATGGGTATTATGCATCTGTCTCATATATCGATGCTCAGATTGGTAAAATAATTAAATTACTTGATTCATTAAGACTATCGGAAAATACAATTATTGTACTTTGGGGAGATCACGGATGGCATTTAGGCGATCACGATTTATGGTGCAAGCATACAAATTTTGAACAGGCTGCCCGTGCCCCCCTGTTGATTTCTGATCCTGATATCAAACCAGGCGTAACACAATCATTATCTGAATTTGTTGATATCTTCCCTACTTTATGCGATCTGGCCGGATTAACAACTCCTGAGGGGCTTGACGGTAAAAGCCTTGTTCCTTTAATGAAAAATACGGACCTATCTGTTAAAGAATATGCAGTTAGCCAATACCCTCGTGGGGATAAAATGGGATATTCAATACGAACCGGTCAGTATCGCCTGACATGGTGGATGGAAGATGGATTCAGAAGTTACCTCCCCTTCAAAAATGAACTGATAATGGAAAAGGAGCTCTACGATTACGAAAAAGATCCTCTGGAGACAATAAATGTTGCGAATGATAAAAAATATAATAATATCCTAAGAGAAGTGGATAAAATGATGGTACAGTTTTTCGCAAGTCATTATCTGTCAAACTAGTACTTAACCGATTTTTATATTATTTGGATTCTGAAACATTCAGAACTTAACAGCAGCTGTGACTTGTATAATACCATATGACTGCTTTACTACCGATCGTAACGATACCTCAACTTTTGAAAAATGAGCCCCTAATCCTGCAAAAGGCATTATTTTTTTGTCGGGATTCATAATATCAGGATCCACACCTGAATCCCCAATCTTTGAAAGATAAGCTCCTCCAAATTCCAGGAAAACAAATTTTAAAAAATAGCCTTTGCCAACCACTGCGGGGACGAAATATGCTATTGGTTCTCCGCCATACTGGTCCTCCAGCATCGAATATAATGCCTCACCATATATACCGAAATTTGTAATCCTCACTCCTGCCTGTAAACCAAAGTGATAAGATAATGCGAGATCTTTATCACCGGATTTTGCATTCATCAGGTTCAGACCACCACGGGCGTTCCAGTCAAATGACTGACTGAAAGCAGGACATGCAATAATTGTAACAAGTAAGCTAATCAGTAAAAACTTCTTCATGATTCTTTATTTAGTTCAGCTAATTTAACAATTTCACCCAACAAGTCAAAAAAGGTTTGTCAGGCAATTTATTACATGTAAATTTGTTTTTATAAAACCAGTTTTATGAGAATCCCGGCAAGTCTTTTCCTGGTATTAGTAATTATTTCAAATGAGGCTGATTCACAACAGTTAGCACGAAATTTCGGGAATAATAACATTACTACTTCCTCTATATCTTTTACACCAGACGGCAGATATATGGTCATCGGGGGATTTGCCAAATCATTTGACCTCACAAGCGGACAGATCGATCTCAGAACCATTAAAAAAGATACTGAAACCCAGGCTGATTTTTCATTTACAGTATCAGCAAGTCCTGACAGCCGTTCTTTTCTTCTTACAAAATCGAACAGGCTTGAAGTATGGGACCTGCAGAGCCGGACCCTGCGAAAGACAATAAAAGATAACCAGATTATTGAAACGGCAGCATGTTATTCGAGTGACGGAAGACACATTATTTACCTGAGAAAAAATGGCGAACTGGTAATTCTGAATGCTTCCACATTCCTGCAGTCAATGACAAAGAAAATCACAGATGATACTCCGACCTGTGTTGCAGTCACAACTGATGGAAAAAACATTGTTACAGGAACCAGAAAAGGCAGTATAATTCTTTTCAATACAGATAGCCAGGAGATAAAATCAATAAGAACCGGCTCAACGGAAATAAAGAGTCTGGCGATAGCTCCAACAGGTGACTATATTGCTGCTTCATCAATTGATGGCAGTATCTGGCTTGGCATGTATCCCTCGCTCGAAACCTCACGATCGTGGCAGGCTCATACTCCCGGATCTACCCTTATTGATTTCCACCCTTCAGGTAAATACCTGGCTTCCGGAGGTAAAGATAAAATAATAAGAATCTGGACTATCCCTGAAGGTTTAAGAAAAGAGGAATGGGAAGCTCATAAAAATGCCCTTGACGCAATAGCCTTTTCTCCCAATGGAGAGCTGCTGGCATCAGGTTCAATAAATGATATTTTTTCACATTCAGATGATACAAAACTATGGTCATTCTCTTCAACCGATAAAATACCTGCTGCTTCGGGTGAAATAATTAAGGCCGAACCCCAGGTTATTGTTGCACAACAAGCTGCAAAGGTCAGCTCGCCGGCTAATCAAAAAAGGCTGGCACTCGTAATAGGTAATGGTAACTACACAGGTTCCACTCTGTCAAACCCCGAAAATGACTCGAGGGATATGAAGAATGCTTTGACACAATATGGCTTTGATGTCCTTCAGTATGAAAACCTTGGGCAGGCAGCTATGAAGAAGGCAATGGACGAGTTTGGTGAAAAACTAAAGGGATATGATGTAGGTCTCTTTTTCTATGCCGGTCATGGCATACAAACGAAAGGTTATAATTATCTTATCCCTGTTGATGCCGACCTGAAAACGGAAGCACAGGTGGAATACGACTGTGTTCAGGCTGACAGGATACTGGCACTTATGGAAGCATCAGGCACAACAATAAATATTATTATACTAGATGCATGCCGCAATAATCCATTTGAAAGGAGCTGGACAAGATCAGCAACCAGCAGGGGACTCGCTTTTATGAATGCACCACGCGGATCGCTTATTGCCTATGCCACCGCACCAGGCAGCACCGCATCTGACGGTGCGGGGAAAAATGGATTATATACATCTGCAATCCTGGAAAGCATAAAAATACCTGACCTCAACATTTTACAGATTTTCCAGAATGTAAGAAGCCTGGTATCAGATAAATCACAGGGGCAGCAGATACCCTGGGAATCCACTTCCCTCACGGGTGACTTCTATTTCTGATAATTATTTTTGTAAAATCTCTAAAAACATTAAATATGAACCGAAGAACCTTTATTCGCAACACTTCGCTGTCTGCAGCGGCTCTTTCTGTTTCTGGCCGTCTGATGGCAGACTCAATGAAGGAAATTGCAAAAAAGAAGAAACATTTTGTTGGTGCACATGTATGGGTCTATGCCGCATCCCAGCCTGGTTACGATGTATCTCCCATACTCAGCCAGATATTTGCTGATATGTCCTATGCAGGTTTTGACGGAGTTGAAACAATGGAACAGCCACTCAGAAGTCCTGTTTATACAAAACAGATCAAAGAGCTTATCGAGAAATATAATATTAAACTGCTTGGAAGCTCCTTCGGGGCAGATATGTGGGATAAGAACAAACACAACCAGATTCTTGAAGATACAGACCATATCCTCTCAAATATGGCCTCGGTGGGAGGCAGAACATTCGGAGTATCGGTAGGGAGACCTTCAGGAAGGATGAAGACTGAAGAAGAGCTTGATAACCAGGCCCTCCTGCTTAATAAAATTATTCCCCTGTGTAAGAATAAAGGGATAGTGCTTAACCTGCATAATCACACCTATGAGGTCGAGAACAATATGTATGACTTAAGAGGAACTCTGAAAAGGATTCCGGATATCGGTCTTGGTCCGGATCTTAACTGGCTGTTAAGGGGTGGTGTCGATCCCCTGGTCTTCCTGAGAGAGTTTAATAAACAGATTGTCTTCCTGCATCTCCGCGATCAGCTCAGAAACGGTAAATGGCCCGAATCACTTGGTGAGGGAAATGTGAATTTCAGGGAGATAGCTGAGGTAATGGATGAAACAGGTTTCCAGGGAGATGTAGTTATTGAACTGGCTCATGAAAATGGATTTACAATGACAAGACCACTGAAGGAGAGTCTGAAAATGAGCAGGGCTTATCTTAAGAAAACTATGAATATATAAGAAAAGGAACTCTCGTATTCATAATTATAGGAGGCTGTCTCATAAGTCGAAATCCATTAACCGCAAAGAGCGCTAAGTCCCGTCCCGAAAGCTATCGGGAGCTATCGGGAGCTGCGGTTAAAAAGGACTTATCAGACAGCCTCCTTCTGTTTCATCCATATCTGCTAATTAGTAGTGATGCGTTAATTTTTTAAAAATCTTAATAAACCTCTGATAATTAATTTAATATAATCGTTCATTGATTCTTTGATTTGATCTGCTAACCCCGAAGGGGTTTAATTTCAATAACCGTGGGTGCAACCCACGGTAAAGACTAAAGTCCTCTGGCAACCCCGGAGGGGTTGAATAATGAACTCACAATATCAGTCTAATATTCAGCCCCTTCAGGGCTGGGACATTCAGTTTACAGTTTTCCGTGGGTTTACACCCACGGTTATTCAAATTGTGCCACTTCGCGGCACTATATTATATTGAATTCAAACGCATCAGTAGTATCTGCTAATTATTAAATCAGATGGAAGGATAATAAGAATATCCGGATCTGTACTTAACCAATATTAAGCAGATTCAATTTTTCAGATGTTCCCCAAGAAATTTTTCCATTGCTCGATAAAAATCAAACTGGTTCTCCTGGTTATAGAATCCGTGCCCTTCATTGTCTTTTACCATATATTCCACAGTCACTCCCATTTTACGAAGGGAATCGACAACCTGGTCTGATTCATTTATATTAACACGCGGATCGTTTGCACCCTGTGCAACAAACAATGGACAACGGATCTTATCTACCAGAAATACAGGTGAAACTTCAGCCAGCATAAGGCTGTCTTTAACAGGATCACCAACCATTTCATAAAACATCTGACGTAAAGGTTCCCAATAAGGAGGAATGGTTTTCATAAAGGTGAACATATTGGCCACTCCTACATAGTCAACTGCACATGCATACAATTCAGGTGTGAGAGTGATCCCTGCCAGTGTTGCATATCCACCATAACTTGCCCCATAAATTGCAATCCGCGAGGGATCAGCAATCCCCTGACTTATAAGCCATTTAACTCCATCAGAAATATCATCCTGCATTGTACGTCCCCACTGCTTAAATGATGCCTGCCAGAATTTCTTACCATAGCCAGTCGATCCTCTGAAATTCATCTGCAGAACTGCATAACCCCTGTTGGCAAGGAATTGTACTTCCGGATTAAATCCCCAGCTGTCACGTGCCCATGGACCTCCATGTGGATTAATGACAACCGGAAGGTTTTCAGCTGCAGCTCCTTTCGGAATTGTTAAATATCCATGAATTGTCAATCCGTCGCGAGACTTATAATTAACAGGCTTCATTTCTGCCATATCTTCTTCTTTTAACCAGGGCTTGAAATCAGCCAGCCTGGTTAATTCCCCGGATTTGACATCAAAAAGATAATAACCTCCAAAATACCTGTCACTATTGGCATAAACAAGCAGTTTGGACTCATCTTTGCTCTTGCCGTTTATCCGAAACTCATAAGCAGGTATTTCGATTTTAATCTTTTCATCGATCTGCTTCATTGCCGGGTCAAAGAAATGCTTTTGCATTTTGTCAGTCTCAAAGTAAGCAACAGTAAGTACTTTTCTGAGTTTGGAATAATCGAGACCGGCAACATCAACTTCAGGATTTTCATAAATAACCTTCACCTCTTTGGCTGTATTCGGATCAAATTCAACTATTGCTGCCTTATCGCGACCAAGATCTGACAGACAATACAAATTTTTATTATCAAATGAAAACAATACAGGTGATAATGTCTCTTTAAAACTTGTTGTGATAACCGTTTTGAATTTGTCTTTTTCGGTATCCCGGTATAAAAGACTGGTATTGACTCCATCGGATGTTACAGCAGCTCGGATCTTACCATCATGATCAGTAATCCATCCCGTAATATTACCGGGATTCTCGGCAACCATTTCCAGATCACCTGTTGAAGTATTAAGAAGATAGACATCAAAGACCTGCGGATTTCGTTTATTACTTGTTATAATCAATTCATCAGGTCTCTCTTCAAGTATGTCTAATACATCAGATCTGACTTTTTCGAAGGGAGTATGATCCACAAGCCCTGTTCCATCAGGTTTTACAGAGAGTACATGCATATTCTCATCACCACCCAAATCTTTGGTAAAAATGATCCTGTCATCGGATTCCCAGAAAGCATTATAGATACTGCGATCTGTTTCATTTGTGACAGGCATTGCTGAAGTATCACCGAGGCTCTGGACAAATACATTCATTCGCCCCATATGAGGAGCACGAAAAATAACCATTCGTCCATTAGGGGAGATCCGGTATCCTGCTTTTACAGGATCCCTGAAAAAGTCTTCCATCGGGATTACAGGTGCCCGCTCTTCTTTCGGCTTGCAAGTTGTAAACCCAATCATGATAACCATGATTACCGGCAAAATCATCTTCATTTTCATCATATTAAATTGATTTTATTGGTATGATGAAACCCACATGCAGATTAATTATAATAATTTGTTTAGCTACGCTGAGCTCGCATGCACTGTTGTGTATGCAACTACAGGTGAGTCCCATAATTATTTCAGATGTATTACCAAAGTTACATAAAATACTCCGGACACGTCAACTATAAATCTGAATAATTAATGCTTTAGTAATGATTATGCTATAGATCTATTTTACCAGGAATGAATTTTTTATTGCCTTATTGCCTCCCTCGTAACCGGAGGTTCTTTCCCGGAATGGATTCCATATAATCTTCTGAAAATATCCCTTGTGGCATTGACAAGTTCATCATAGGGCCTGTCTGTGACGTCAACGAAACCTATATTATAGTTCTCCCCGTCAAACCTCCCTGTTGCCGGCTGGTCAATCCACTGGAACCAGTGGGTCCCGATAATTGCCGGATTAGCTGCGGCATTCTCAACATAATAACGATAGGCAACTGCTCTTTCAACCTGACTGACGGTCTGTGCAAGTCCTGGTGCAAGGCCCCTTTCAGGAACACCAAAATGGAACTCGCCAATTATCATAGGCTGGCCGGTTATCTCAGTAACCCTTTTGATTATTCCCTGACTGGCCGTATATCCATAGCTGTTGAAGCTGAAAACATCAAATCCTTTTGAGGCTGTTATTATCTCGTCAGGAGCAGAACCACCGAAACGAAGACCAAGGTTAAGATGATTCGGATCATGTTTTTTAATGGCGTTATTTATGGTATTTATAAATATATCATATGTCCTGTAGATAAACTCCTTACGGCGGTCTTCAGTGTCACCTGACTCAAGAAACTTCATCAGTTCCGCCTTTATGGGGGTATCACTTCCTGAAAGGATTTCATTTACAAGTTCCTGCTCCCTGTGTGGCCAGGGTGGTTCATTGCCTATAAAATACCCCAGAAGCCAGGGATCTTCTTTTCTGTAGGAACATTGGTCTCTGGCAGCTTCATCGATCATGACAGTCCATGCAGGATCATATACATCAGGCATTCCCATAAGTCCTGTTTCAATACCCCATCCCCTCAGGGTTGCCACATAGGGTTTCCTGCCACTTGCACCGAGAGAAGCATCAGACCAGTTAGCAATAGTATTCAAACCCCAGCTGTTCATACGGCGTATTGTAAAATCCATCCACTCAGGATACCAGTTATCTCCGAACCGGCGATAAAGATTCCAGGTAATGTAGGAATAACTCCGGCCTGACCTGGATGTCTGAGCAGCAGATGAAGCACCCGGAATCGCAAGTTTTCCGGAAGGAGGCAGTTCCGAGAAAAGATATTCACGCCCGGCAACACGGGCATACTCTGATCGCGGGCCTATGCCAGTACTTCCTGTGGAATAGAACAGGTATCCCTCCGGATCGACAAACCACCATACTCCATCAACCTTCGAAACACGGAAAAATCCTGTTGCCTTCAATCTCTTTTCAAGGAAGCCACCATATCTGGATACCCTGAAATCACTGGAACCAAGTTCACTCTCCTCCTTTATCCATGAAGCCTTAAGATCTTCAATCGATTTTGCTTTCCCCGGCCATTCAGCAGGAATCCACTGGCCGAATTCATCAATAAGCGGAACCGGACCAAATACAGTATCTAGTGCATTCCCTGTCAGGTACACATTTCTTATTTCAATAAATGGTTTACCTATAGGCGACCTCATGGAGAATCCTATTGAGTCGATGCATGATATTGAACCAACCGCATTTGAGAAACCTATCCAGTATCCTGGCCGCGCTGTCTTTCCAATTGCAGCCATATCCATACCCCTGGTATTCCTTTTCTGAAAATGGACTAGTGGAACAGATGCCCTGACCCAGGGACCCTGCATAGGGTGTATTGTGACCCTCCTGAGACCGCTTGTATCATAAACCTTCAGATCAAACCATTGTGTGGAAGATGACCGCAATTCAAATGTCAGATAATCTGCCCCGGACCAGTCTGACGGCAGATCCGGATTAAGTTCACTGATCGCCCATTTTTTCTCAAAATTATTGCCTTCAAAATTCACAATAAAAGGAATATCATCTTTTGCTTTACAACCTGCTAATAAGATGATTATAAGAAGATAAATCTGGATTGTAACCTGTTTCATATCTAAAATTGTTAAATTGAATAGTTAAATGTATTTCCTGAAACTTACTAATAACTATTTTTACATTTAAGTACATATCAGCCAAATACCCATTTTATTATGGAAAAAGCTGCAGCTGTAAGGATAATAACTGAAAGTATATTTAAAATTATCCCAGCTTTCATCATCTGTCCGATACGTATCTCTCCGCCTGCAAAAACAATTGCATTTGGAGGGGTTGCAACAGGAAGCATAAATGCACAGCTTGTTGCAAGGGCAACAGGTATTGACAGCAATAATGGATCTATTCCCAGACCATTGGCTATCCCTATTACAAGAGGAATATAAATTGTTGCAAGCGCCACATTGCTCATCAGTTCTGTAAATAACAATGCTGACCCGATAAGTATAAGGTAAACCAGAACTGAACTTAAGGGATGCCTTGCTACAAGATCAGCTATGACCTGTATTACGCCAGAACTTTCCAGTGCTTTTGCAAGGGTTATACCACCACCGAAAAGCAGGAGGATACCCCAGGGCAAACGCCTGGTCGCCTCCCAGGGTACAAGCCCTTTCCCCTTACTGAGGCTTACAGGTAATGTAAACATCAGTATCCCCCCGATCATAGCTGTTGCGGTATCATTTAAAATATCACCTCCCAGCAGTCTGTTAACAGGCAATTTAAATATCCACATGAAGGCTGTAAGACCGAAAACAAAGGCGGCTATACTCTCTTCCCTGCTCATCTTTCCAAGTTTACCAGTCTCGGAAACAATCAATTCAGATGCTGAAGCCATCCTGCCTAACCTATTCCGGTATAAAATCTGTGTAAGAACCAGATATGTCAGCAGGAGGATCAGAAAGCTGATTGGTACTCCTATCATCATCCACCTGGCAAAATCAATTTCAGTATTCAGCAATTGTCTGGCATATCCGGCAAAGACAACATTCGGAGGTGTCCCTATAATAGTTGCCATGCCCCCAATGCTGGCAGAATATGCTATCCCGAGCAGAAGAGAAAGGGAGAATAAGTTAAATCCTTTCTGATTATCTGTTGTCTGACCAATAAGATTGATTACCGTAGTTGCAATCGGCAACATCATAATTGTAGTGGCAGTATTGCTGACCCACATACTGAGAAATGCTGAGGCAAGCATAAAACCTAGGATTATTCCGTTGGCACTCGTACCGGTAAGCTTAACCAGATTTAAGGCAATCCGTCTGTGAAGTCCATGCTCCTCAATACCAAGAGCAACGAAGAATCCTCCCATGAAGAGAAAGATTGTTGAACTTGCATAAGGAGCTGTTGACTGTTCAAGGGTAAAGACACCCAGGGCAGGAAATAATACTATTGGCAATAAGGCAGCTATGGCAAGAGGCGCTGCTTCCGTTATCCACCAGGTAATCATCCAGGCCGCTACCCCCATAACACTCCAGGCTTTTGGATCGAGTGATCCGGGGAAGTTGAGATGCGATACAAGAAGAAATAACAAGGGACCTGATAAAAGCCCAAATATTCTGAGAGGTATCTTCATGATCTTATTATTTTGATCTAAAGTAATGTAAATTCTGATATTTAGTTTTATTTATCTAAATGCCAGTCAAAACATCGCTCACTTCGGATATTAATTTGGATAATCTGATAAAAGCCGTATAGTCTCCGACATAATTGCTATCTTTGAAGATATTCTAAATATCAATTAATATGGCTAATAACCTGATCGATTTACTTGACCTTCCACCTGAATGGAAAAAATCCATGCCTAATCTCTGGAAGATATTTCTCATTCTTATTCTGGTCATTTTTATGTGGATATCCTTTTTCCAGGTAGGGCCGGAAGAAGTTGGAGTGATTACCCGCTTTGGAAAATATGTCCGTGAAGTGGAACCAGGACTTAACTTCAAGTTACCGCTGGTAGAAAAGATAGTCAGGGTGCCGGTTGAGAGACAACAGAAAGAAGAGTTTGGATTCAGGACCATAAGTGCCGGTATCCAGTCGAAATTCACCAAGGCAGGTACAGCAGATGAATCGCTGATGCTTACCGGCGATCTAAACCTGGCAGATGTGGAGTGGGTAGTCCAGTACAGGATCAACGATCCATACAGTTTCCTTTTTAAAGTAAGAGAACCTGTTAACTCCCTGCGCGATATCTCCGAAGCTTCTATGAGACAAATTGTTGGCAACAGAACAGTTAATGAGGTCTTAACTGTTGGAAGGACTGAAGTAGCCACCCAGGTTTTTGAACTGATCCAGGAACTATGCAACGAATATTCTCTTGGTATTAAGATTGAGCAGGTGGTTTTACAGGATGTCAATCCGCCTGATCCCGTCAAGGATGCTTTCAATGCAGTAAACCAGGCTCAGCAGGAGAAAGAGACTCTTATCAACCAGGCAAAATCAGAATATAACAAGGTAATACCGAAAGCAAAGGGTCAGGCACAGGAGACAATCCAGAAAGCAGAAGGCTATGCTACTGAAAGGGTAAATAATGCTATTGGGGAAGCAACAAGGTTTTCTGCTCTTTATAATGAGTATGTTAAAGCTCCTGAGGTAACAAAACGCCGGATCTATCTGGAAACAATGAATTCGGCCATCCCCAGGCTGGGGCATAAAATTATTACTGATGATAAAGGGAATAATATTTTACCCCTTCTACAAATGCAGTTAAACGGTAAAAAATAAGAATTTAATCCGATGAATCAGAAAATATTAATACAAATAGTCATCATAGTTGTTGCCATCATTCTGATTGTACAGAGCACCTATGTCGTCAAGGAGACTGAACAGGTTGTTATTACCCAGTTTGGAAAACCAATTGGCAACGCTGTAGTCACTCCCGGACTTAAATTAAAAGTCCCCTTTACACAAAAGGCAAATTATTTTGAAAAAAGATACCTGGAGTGGGATGGAGATCCCAACCAGGTGCCTACCAAGGATAAGAAATTTATTTTTGTTGATGCATATGCCCGTTGGCAGATTATTGATCCGCTTCAGTTTTTTAAGCGTCTGACCAATGAAAGGGGTGCTCACTCAAGACTCGATGATATTCTTGATGGAGAAACACGTGATTATATAGCAAATCATAATCTGGAGGAAATAATACGTACAAGTAACAGGGTTCCTTTACCATCCGGCTCAGTAGGTGAAGAAGTGGGCGACACTCTCATTGATATCATGGTAGGAAGGGAAAAAATTCAGAAAATGATACTTGAATCTGCCAATGCCAAAGTAACGGATCTTGGTATTGCGGTTCTCGATTTCAGGGTAAAACGGATAATTTATGTGGAAGATGTCCGTACTCAGGTGTATGAAAGGATGAAAAGTGAACGCTACCGGATTGCTGATAAATTCAGGGCTGAAGGCCAGGGTGAAGCTTCAAAGATAAATGGTGAGAAAGAGAGAGATCTTAAGACCATACAGTCAGTTGCATTCCGGCAGGCTGAAGAGATAATGGGTAAGGCTGATGCGAGAGCAACAGCAATTTATGCAGGAGCTTACAACCAGACAGCTGCCTCAAAGAATCTTTACAGCTTTCTTAAATCGATGGAAACATTTGAGCATACGTTCGATACAGCAACAACAGTCGTCCTTTCCACAAAAAGCGAACTATATAAGTACCTTATTAGCCTTGAATAGCAATCTGTCAGATATTAAAAATATTCTGCAGCTTCTTTCATAATTTTACTTTACAGAAACAAAAAGTTATCGGTTTCTTTGTAATTTACGACTTAAATTAAATTGAACCGGATATATAAACAAATAAAGTAATTGTTATGAGAAAGCTGTTATTACCTTCCCTGATCTTAATCATTATTCTGTCTGTTTCTGCTTCAAAGGAAAAACATCATAAAAAGTTCTTTGAAGATTTTAAAAAATCATCTTCAAAGTTTTTTACAGCAAATTCAAGAGGAGAAGGTCCTGACTCCAGGTACGTGTTTGGAGCAGAGTCTGTGTCAGAACCAGGCACAAAAATCGTTACTTTCAAAATTGATCCGGAAGATCCTGCCGGCGCTGGCAAGGGACCGGAAATTATATCAAAGAATTTTACTCATTTCGGAACCTATGCAGCCCGCCTGAAAGTTCCTGATGTCAAAAATACTCAGCCGGATGTAGGTGCAGTGGTCGGATATTTTACTTATCATATGGATAAAGAACCGGGGCTGAGTGAAATAGACTGGGAGTGGCTTATTGCAGATCCGGAAATTATCTACATCGGGACATGGACCGGCCCACGCGGAGACCTCAGGAGAATCGGCAGGACAATTAACATGGCAAAAGGTATCATCTATAATACCGGCTACAGAGAGAGCAAGAGCGGTATAAGAAGCCCGCTTACCGGTGAACAAAGTCTGCCTGAAACCCTTCAGCCTATTGAAGGTTATGATGCTTCAAAACAGTTTTATACTTACGGATTTGACTGGTATCCCGATCGTATAAGGTGGTGGATGATACATCCTGTAACTGCTGACACTGTCGTGCTTTGGGATTATAAGGGCAGTCTGGTGGGAATTCCACAGAATCATACACATTACAGGCTTAATTTCTGGCATACAAATAACTGGCCGGTTCAAACCAATCCTAATTCGATTGAGAAGCCGCTCGATCATTATCCGCTTGAGATTGACTGGATGTCATATAATCCCTTGAAAATAAAATAGATCAACTTTACTGAGAACCATCAAAATGAACAAGTTTCCTTTCCGGATAATAAGTATCATATTGCTCTCCGTAACACTGGATGCATTATGCCAGGTGCCTGCCCTCAGAGATCAGATATCACTTAATGGCATCTGGAGCTTCACAACTGAATCAGGCGAGAAATCCTCCATCCCGGTTCCTGAATACTGGGACGCAGCCCCTGGATTCACAAAGAGGGTAAGCCGTGAATACACTAATGACCGGGGAGAAAAAACCGTCAGGGAAGTTTTGCTCCCATCCACTTCGATAGGGATCTACGAACGTGAAATAATTATTCCTGAGGAGTGGAAAAAGAAAGTCATCAAAGTTGAATTCGAAGGTGTTAACCATATTGCTGAAGTCTATCTTAACAACAAGCTGCTTCAAACCCATATCGGAGGCTGGACACCTTTCTCGGCAGACATTACTGATCTGGTACAACCCGGCAAAACTGCAAGATTGAAGGTACTGGTAAAAGGAGGAAGCCATTCCCCTGTAGTTGATGCCAATGGCTATCCGCAATGGCCTGTAGGGTGGTATGGACAGGAAAGCCGCTGGGGAATAATTTTTGATACCTGGCTGAGGGCATACGGACCTGTTTACATTGATGATGCATACATCCAGACCTCATGGAGAAACAAAAACATCACTGTCATTTACGACATTATAAATCATTCGGGCACTAAACAGGAAATCAAGGTTGCCGGTGAAATAACCGGAGAAAAAAGTGCAAAAACAGAACTGAGGATTTCAAGTGACAAGGTAATAATCGAGCCCGGTGTAAAGAAAAAGATAGTTGTTGAAACAAACTGGGATAATCCTGCATTGTGGGATCCTGAAAACCCTAACCTGCATATTCTTACAAGCAGGATCATTAAGAGCAGTTCAGGTAAGACAGAACAGCTCGATGTAGAACGGAGAAGATTCGGATTCCGGGAGATCTGGATTGAAGGCACAAAGCTGATGCTGAACGGAAACAGGCTTAACCTGAGGGGAACAAGTATAAATGTCCATGGCCAGGGATACAACAGAGGGAGGTACAGATACATCACCGAAGAAACATTTAATCAGACCATTGACCGGCTCCAGGCTTTAAATATCCAGTGTGTCCGTTTTCACCAGCAGCCTGCTTCAAAAAGAATAATCGAAATTGCTGATGAAAGGGGTTTGCTTATTGAAGAAGAGTCACCGATGTATGCGCGGGATTATATTCTTAAATCAAATAATGAGATCTATTTCAGGAATGGACTGGCCTGGATAAAGCCCTGGGTAAAAGACCGCCGGAATAATCCTTCAATAATAATGTGGAGTTCTGAGAATGAGATTGGCCGGGACTGGTTAAAATGGTTTTCTGACAAGCAACTGAAAACAATTGCTGACAGCATCAGGGCTGTTGATCCGACCAGGCCAGTTATTGCAGAGGGTGATTTTGATATTGGTGATGATTTTTACAGCGACCACTATCCTGAAGGTGTTGGCAGAACAGTAAAAGGTAGTATTTACAGCTGGGATACCCTGATATCTGAAACCAGGCCTTCAAGTTTCGGGGAATTCCTGTTTGGCAATACTGATGGTAAAGAGTGGTGGCATGGAACCTGGTGCAGGGGATTAAGATACATAAATGCAGCACAGATAATGCCCTATACCCTTGACTGGGCATGGAGTGCAGACTCTCTGGAGGAGGTCCACCTGAATCTGAAAAACAGTTATGCACCGGTGGCTCTTTTTGATAAGGAGTACGATGACCTCGGGATTGATGTTCTCAGGAAAAAACAATACCCCGGACTGAAATCAGGCGAAACAGTTACACGTCAGCTGATCCTGTATAATGACTGTTTCTCAGACGATAACGTTCAGGTTGAGGTCCGCATTGAAAGCCAGGGTAATCTGCTTGCAAATGATATCAGGAATTTCAAAGTGCCACTCGGGGAACACCTTGAATTCAAATGTGAATTCAGTGTACCGTTAACAGATAATGGACTGGTTGACCTTATACTCATAACCAGGAAGAACGGGAAACTTACCTTCCGTGAAAACAGAAAATTCATTGTAATTAAAGGGGCAGAAAAGAAAGAGCCACTAATAACACACCTTAGAATAATCTGAGAAACATTCTGTTCTGTTGAAACAGCTACAATACACCCGGATTTACTCAAAATTCGGTTGAATGTGCCTTAGCAGTCAACTTAAGTATAGTTTTGCGACAGGAGAAACGGTATTAGTTTCTCCTGCGCCTTAAGAACAATATCCTTAATTTTATGGCTATGGGCTTCAGGGCTGACAAGATGTAACTACTTCACCCGGTAAACCATTAGCCAGTCTCCATGCCTTATATACAGATTCCCGTTCTTTATTACCGGATGAGCCCAGAATGGCCCTTCTCCCTTAATGATCTGGAATTCGCTCACTATATCAAGCTTTGCAGGATCAGGATTTGCCAGGGCAACATGCCCTGATTTCTCCTCATACAAATAGAGCATCCCGTCAGCACTGATTACAGATCCCTTGCTGTACCATTTTGCTGTCCAGAGGGTTTTTCCGCTGTTCCAGTCCACACAGGCCCACGAATCAATGGGCTTAGCCTGGTGAGTTGAACCAAATATGTTATCACCAAGGAGAACGACTCCGCCAAGCTGCGGATCAAAACTCCTGTTTTCCCATACTTTTGTAACTGAATTGCCATCCGGTGACAATTTCAATTTAAGGGCTACCCAGTTATATCCGTTTGAGATTAGGATGTGGCCATCCCTGTACGTTGGAGTACCTGCATGATTCTTATATCCGCGTTCGGGCCCTGCATTGATACTAACGTAATCAACCTTCCATAATATCTTGCCGTCTTTAACATTAACTGCAAAGATATTAGTACCCATAACAGTTACTATCATCTTTTTTCCTGCATATTCAATCAGCTTTGGATTAACATACTGAGGCATGGTTTCAATCGGATCAGCTTCCCATACAACTTTGCCATCTGCAATATTGAATGCCACCAGTGAAGCTTTCCTGCCACCCGGTGATGCAATAACCATATTGTCAACTACAATTGGTGATTCTGAAATGCCAAACATGATAGGCTTGCTTTCATATAAAGCATAATGATTTTTCGACCATTTTATCTTTCCGTTCGAATCAACACATACAATATCTCCGCTTCCGCTTACCAGGAAAATATTACCATTATAATAAGTTGGTGTGCATCTTGTCCCATCATGATTAGTCATCCATGCTTTTCCATAGATAAGCTCCCACTTCTTTTTACCATCAGGGGTCAGAGCAACAAGTACATCATTTGTCTCTTTTCTTCCCGTAACATAGATTGCATCGTCTGTGACTGTTGGTGAGGAGAAACCATATCCCATGCCTTCAGACTCCCAGAGAAGTTTTGGTCCGGTTTCGGGCCATTTCTTCAATAACCCTGTTTCATTGTAAATGCCTGTCCTGCCCGGGCCGCGCCACTCATAGAGCTGGCCTGAGACCATTATGACTGAAAGTATTGTTATTATCAGTGACAATGTTATCCTCAGCAGGAATTTATTTAATTCTTTCATAATGTCGTATTTTTGATTAGTTGAAATGTAATATATTCATATTTAAAGATATAAATAAAAATTTATGAGTTAAAAAAAGTTAATCTCTATTATAATTCCCTTTGATGTATCATTTTTAATTTAGCGGGTGTATTTTTGTATAAAACCAATGAATAATGCTAACAGGAAAGTTAAACTGCTTTTTATATTCAATTCTCTTAATATCTCTTTTTAATACAACAGATATCAATGCGCAGGATCTGAATGAAGAGACAGCACTTGATAGACGAGTAAAAAAGTTCCTGGCCGATCAGTCAGGTAAATGGCATGATCTGAATGTTCCGGAATCAGATGCAAAACTTCTTTACGACCTAATCCTTAAGGGAAGATATAAGAGTGCTCTCGAGATAGGTACATCAACAGGGCATTCAGGTATTTACATAGCATGGGCCCTGAGCAAAACAGGAGGGAAACTGATTACGATTGATATTGATGAGGAGAGACATAATACTGCTGTTGAAAATTTCAGAAAAGCAGGTCTGTCAGAATATATTGATGCCCGGCTCGCTGATGCTCATGCCCTGGTAAAAGAGCTGGAAGGGCCATTTGATTTTGTATTCAGTGATGCTGACAAAGGGTGGCTGAAAAACTATTTCATCGATATCGATCCAAAGCTGATTGTTGGGGGATGTTACACAACACACAATATTACAGGCAGATACAGTTACTCAGGATACGGACAGGGATCGTATATGGATTATGTAAAAAGTCTGAAAAACTATGAAACCACCCTCAATACCGATGGTGGAGGAATGCTCATCAGTTACAAACGATCGGAAAAATAACCGTTTTACATGGCTGAAAACAACCTGCAACGGAACATCGGACTATTTCCGGCAACAAATATTGTAATTGCCAATATGATTGGTGCGGGTATTTTTACCACATCCGGTCTTCTGATGTCAGGTCTCAACGATCCTGTAGTGATGTTGCTTCTGTGGATTGCAGGAGGCATCATTGCACTGTGCGGGGCACTCTCCTATGGTGAGCTGGGGGCAGCCATTCCTGCTGCCGGAGGAGAATATAAATTCCTTTCCGATATTTATCACCCTGTTTTCGGATTCCTGAGCGGATGGGTCTCATTTACAGTCGGGTTTTCAGCTCCCATTGCAGCATCAGCCATGGGTTTCAGCGAATACTTTTACAGGGCACTGCCTGTAATACCGGAGTGGCTGGCTGGTATAGGCATTACTGATCCGGGACTGTCAAAAAAGATACTTTCATTAAGTGTAATACTGATCTTTACCTCTATTCATTACCGTGGTATGAAGTACGGAACCATGGTCCAGAATATTCTGACTCTTCTCAAGGTTGCCCTCATTATTGCTCTGCTTATCGCGGGGTATATGTCAGGCAAAGGGAACAGTGTCAATTTCTTTTCCGAGTCAGGTGTTGCCCCCGGACTTGCAGGGTGGAAAACAATAGGACTCTCACTTATGTGGATAATGTTTGCATATAGTGGATGGAATGCTTCAACATATCTCGGAGCTGAAATAAAAGATCCTGAAAAGACACTTCCCCTTTCCCTAATAATCGGTACGGGGGTTGTAATTCTTCTGTACCTTGGTCTGAATACATTGTATATCTACAGTATTGAGCCCGAAAATATGAAAGGCGTCATTTCAGTAGGAGGTCTCGCCATGGGAAACCTCTTCGGAAGATCCGCCGAGACTCTTTTTTCAATTCTGATTGCCTTCGCACTTTTTTCATCACTTAGTGCCTTTATTATAATCGGACCAAGAGTATATTATTCAATGGCCAAGGACGGGCTCTTTTTCAAATCAGTGAGCCGGTTACATCCCCGGTTCAGGGTTCCTTCAAACTCAATAGCCCTGCAGGGTATGATTGCAATCATTCTTACTCTTTCGGGCACTTTTGAACAGATACTTACATATATGGGTTTTGCGCTTGGCATCTTTCCAATTATTACTGTCTTAAGCGTTTTCCGGCTCAGGAGAAAATTTCCCGGTGCACCGAGGATGGAAGGATTCCCCTTCACTCAGATTATTTATGCATCAACAGGAATATTAATTCTTGGCCTGGCCTATATGGAAAGACCTGTGGAATCTTCAATTGCAATTCTCACTGTTCTGGCCGGTGTACCTGCTTATTATTTTTTTAAAAAGATGCATCACGATCAATAAGAATGAGTCTTTAAAATAAAACAAGATGGAAACCCGGAATCAGGACAGACTTGAAAAATTCATTCTTGAAAACAGGCATGAATTCGGGAATAACACCCCCCCCGGAAATCATATGGAGTTATTCCTCCGTAAACTGAATTCCAGGATAAAGCACTATATAAGTATTGTTCCTTACCTTTTCAGAGTGGCAACAGTTACAATTCTGATATTTATAGCTTCTTTAGTTGTCTGGAATAATTTCATCAGAAAGGACAGGAATGCTATTTCACTAAAAGATAAAATCTCCCTCGAAATATACAGGTTACTTGATTAATGGAATAAATCATCTTCCTCTTTAAACATCCATTTGCTTCCTTAAGGGGAATATCCAGATCATATTTATCATAATGTGTCTGTCTTTAAAATATTTACTATGTCAAGAACTTTTTCATTAAAGTTGATATCTGATAAATCAATTACAACCGGTTCTGATAAGCCCCATTTTTTTATCACATCTTCTAAAAATGTATTTCTGACAGTCATAATTAAGTGATTTCCCGTCTCTCCCAGGATTGTCTTAATACCCTTTGCCCAGCCTTTTTCATTCAATTCCAGCGATCCTACCTCATCAATTATTATTACAGGATTTCTGCTGCCCTTAACAGAATCTAAAATTTTCTCCCCTGCAGCAATTCCATCCCGGCATATCATATATCTGCCGATTCTTTCCGGCCCGCAAATCCCCTCATCACGCAAAAAGACTGTCCTCTCTCCTGTTTCAATATTAATTATATCGTAACCCCTTGTTACTTTATCCTCCCTGATTTTTTCTGTTAATATCCCTCCGGCTGCAATACCGTGAGTACTGAATGAAGCTGCCAGCATCTTTGCAAAACTTGTTTTCCCTGAACTTATTGCTCCTTTAATAATGAAGACTTTTCTGGAGCTGTTATCTTTCATTCCAATCTCTGAAAGTCTTCTGTCGGCGTGTGAAATTACCTGGCAGAAAACTGATACTGGATTTTTAACAAGGGTTTTTAAATCAGGAATACTGGCAATGAAATCGGGCAGACTTTCAACTGAAAGTTCAACTGCAAGTGGAAGGTTCCTGAAAGAGGTCCTCCGAAAAAAACTTCTTACTACAGGATTATAAAGCTCTTTCCCAAGTACTGAAAAACCGACAATAATCACAACAGCTCTGAAGTTCATCTGAATACCTGTAAGCAGTCCTTTTTCCAGTAAACTTTCACCTGCTGATGTATCAGTAAGCGCAAATGCTGTTATAAGAGTTATCACTACAAAAAAGATCCAGAATTTTGGCTTTGATATCTGCCTCAATCCTCTCTTATATCTGTATGACCAGACCACAGTGACAATTATTACTGCAAGGACCCAGACGTACCATGGTGCCAGGTTGAGTAATATGAACAATCCTATAATAAGTAAAATATCGAGGACCAGCCATACGATTGAATAGTTAAAATGGTGTTCTGTGCTATTATTGATTTTATTTCTATCAATGTTTTTAATAAATGGGTGTTTTTGATCAGGTTCCCTCAACAACTTTCTACCTACCCTGATCCCGATAACTCCTGACAGAAGGCCGAATATTGCGTACAAAACCAGTAATATCAATATTGGTAACCATGTTATATCAGAATCCAGATGAAGCTGCTTCTGTGCATATTTCAGAATATTGGTGTAGACTTCTATTATATTCGAGCCGTAGAAGATTATGTAGTTTATGATCTTCTGGAACAGGTTCCATGACATTGCCAGAATTGCGCCTATCAGGAACCCGGCTATTGTCCTTCCGAATAATCTGACAGATATCTCGAGCAGCAGCGACTCAGCTACTATTGCAACCATAGGACCAAAGATCACAGCACTAGGGGACATCGTTTTCATTACGGCGCAAACTAATCCTGCTCTCCAGAAAATCCCCTTTTCACTCCACTTATAACTGATTGAAATAAGCAATATAATCCCTATTGCTGTAAGTATATTACCGCTGAAAGGTATCCTCAGATTATGCAGAAAGCTTCCCAGAACAATTTCGGATGCAGCCCAAATTGTACCTGCAATCGATGCCTTAATCCATTTTTCGCTAAGGCTTTTCTGCATCCCGTTTCAATATAGATATTTTTCTTGCGCAATGTTCGAACAGATGATATCCGGTACCGCCTTCGCTAACAACATCAAACAGTATATCCGGGTCTGTTATCCTGACTGAACCTATGACGCTTACCCTGTTCTCAAATAGAATATCCGGCAATATCCCGCTGGAAGGGCCTGTAACAATAACCTGCGTTCCGTCAGTAATTTCATGGAGAAGCTCATCAATTGTACCATTTACCAGTGTTTGTCCGGTTATGATCACTACATCCGAAACTGGAAGCACCCTCCTGAACTCGGTTGAAGGGACAAAAAACCTTTTATGGTCATTGCTGATAGTATCTTCATTCATTTCAAGCACATACAGCTTGTTTCCCGTCGCTGATATCTTCCTGATATATGACTGGAATGCCCCCACAATTGTTATTGTACTATCCTGGCCGGTATCCACAAATCTTAAAGGATCTGCATCCTCAATTACATTATAATCACCTGCCTCAATTAATTCAGATGACAAGGCATTAAGTACCGACATCTTAAGTGATGCAATTATACCAGATTCATTTGTGCTTTTGAGGATATCATTTACCCTGGTTCCTTTAATCCTTGAAGGTGACAGAGGACCATAATCACGACTCTCCTTTGTGCATAGGGGATGTCCTGAACTGAATGTTGCCGAAGTTCCCGTACTGCCATCCGATAATTTTATGGCTGTCAGAAATAATCCGACTCTGATATCAGTTACAGTAATACCATCAAGCCTGTTACCGATTCTTTTCCTTATTAATTCATTTGTCTGGCTGAGGATCATAGATGCTAAAATAATAACTATTATCGAAGGATTAATACCATTGCTAATCCTATCCAGTTTACTCTTCCATAATCTATCGTACTGTAAGGGAGTCTGCCGGTATAATATTCGGCCCAGATTCTTATGAGAGGATCTGATCTCCTCTTAACTGAGATTCCGAAAGCGCTCCTCACATCAGGATAAAATTCATTTTCAGCAAGTGATTTAATATCAGCACCGGCAAACCAGCTTAAAGGCTTTTCCTCCCTGAAATATATCAGGCCTCCTCCCTGAAGTGAAAATCTATCCCTGAAAACATGAATAGTATAAATATATCCTGCTCCGGCATACCAGTAATTAGATCCGTATTTCCGCATAAAAGTCAGATCGGCCTGTTCATAGTTGGCAGATTTGTCATTTGTCAGAGTATCCGAATGCCGCTGAAGATAGTCATCTCCCAGATGTGACGACAAATGAAATGTTCTGATTCTAAGCAGATTATTATTCTTCTCTACAGTCAGATCTCCGCTAAGTTTGAAATCATTATTTATTAATCCGGCCAGGCAGGTACCGTCATCTTTCCTTATCAGGTCAAACTGGGAAAATATTGCTGTACCAAAATTAAGCTCCCATGAAACATTCCCTCTTCTCTTTCCAATGACCGGTTTGCTGAATCCAAGATTTACGGTAGAATAGAGGCTCATATCGCTATTTTCCTTGAAAAGAAAATATGAACCGCCCATAATCTGGCATTCCAGCGGGTCGATAAAGAGCTCCGGCCAGACCCTGTTCTCAGGGAAAAATATTGATGAAGTATCTTTTTGGGAATAGCTGTACAGACCAGTACACAATAAAAGAGAAAACAGGATACTCAAACGATTATATTTTCTCATGCCTGAATCTTGTCAATTCAAATTAAGAACAAATATATATCATCCAGTTTCACTAATCTCCTTAATTCTTTTATGATCGATAAGTATGAGCTTCTTACCCTGCATTGCTATTAGTCCCTCCTGTCTGAACACTTTCAGCATCCTGATCACCGTCTCAGTGCTCAGTCCCGACAATTCAGCAAGCTCTTTTCTCGAGAGCGGAAGGTCAAATTCATTCTTCTTGAAAATCCTGTCTGAAAGGCAAAGAAGTATATCGGCAAGTCTTCCAAATGACTGCTTATGAGTCAGACAGAAGAATCTACCGTAAATCTGAATGCTATTATCATTCTGTATATCAATAACCTCTTTAGCAAATCTGGAATTTTCACTCAGAATTTTCCTGAAAGCATCTATATTAATCTGCCTTATTTCAGTGTCAATATATGCTTTTACAGAGTACTCAAAGGTCTTTGAATTATCAGATAGAGCATCCAGTCCAAGAAGATTTTTTTCAGGTAATATTTTTAATACAAGAGTGTTATTTCCGTCATCGAGATATACTTTGGCAAGACCTTTTTCAATATACATTACATGTGATGCCAGACTGCCTCTTTTACAGATATCCTCTCCCTTTTTAAAATTTACAATCACTGAATTCTCATCAATAAACTTCTTTTCATCTACAGTGAGCTTATCAAAGCACCTGCATTGATGTGCACCTATTGTACATCCAGAAAAATTAGTTTTTGACTTCATCAGATTTTATTGGCTTTGCAAAGTTAATAAAACAGTTAAGAATATGACCTGGATCAGTTATTTCAATGCTAAAGATCATAAACAAATAAGAGCCATTACTACTGTTATTTTATTAACAGCAGATTTTATTGCGCTAATTTTAGCCTCAACTGATAACACTTAATATGACTAAATATTTATTCAGAACAATAGTCCTTATTGCTTTAGCTTCAGCTATTTACAGTTGCGAAAGTAAAAACTCCCCGTCACCCGTTGATGAAAGGGGGTCGTGTGAAAAATGCCATACTGACTATGCCCTGCTTCAGAAGGTATATTCTCCTGATGAGGAGCCTCCGGCAAGCGGATGTGGAGGAGATGCACCCTATTATGAGCCTTATGACAGAGTATATATGAGTGGAGACGGATATACTGCATTCAAAAAAACTAAACACTACGAGATAGGATGCACCGGGTGTCATTCAGGTGATGATGAAGCAACAGAAAAGGATCTGGCGCATTCGGGCACTTTTATTGCACATCCTTCAGCTGTTCCTGAGGAAACCTGTGGTACCTGCCATAATGAAGTATCAAATAAATTTTCATCAAGTCTTCATAACGGTATGGGACAAAAACGTAAAGTTGCGATTAGAAGCGGTTTTACTGGTTCAGATGATTTCGACAAATTGCCTGCTCATCAGATTGAAGGGTATAACAAAAACTGCGCAACCTGCCATGGCACATGTGGGAACTGTCATGTAGTCAGACCAAAAATCGGTGGCGGCGGCCTGGCTAAC
This sequence comes from uncultured Rikenellaceae bacterium, assembly GCA_964387565.1. Classification (GTDB taxonomy): domain Bacteria; phylum Bacteroidota; class Bacteroidia; order Bacteroidales; family VadinHA17; genus LD21. Next base: position 37,717 of record CAYLYN010000006.1, read on the forward strand.
GGACATATGTTTAACAAGGAGCCCGATATGGTCGGAGTTTGTGTTACATGCCACTCATCAAGAGGAGGTCATGCCTATATGGGAGTTGCTTCAGGAACTTATCCGGATGTTCATCTTACAAAAGCTAAGTACAAATGTACCGATTGCCATAGTGGCGCCGAATTACATGGTGACGGACAGAAGGTCGAACAGCGTTATGCTTACAGCAAATTACCTGATTGTGAGAATTGTCATGAAAATATGGTATCGAGCAACACTTATCATGCAGTTCATTATTCTGATTTCGACTGCCAGGTATGTCATTCCCAGAAATATAACAACTGTGGAAGTTGTCATATACATGGAGAGGGAGCCAGAATACCAGCCTACATGGATTTCAAGATTGCAGTAAATCCTCTTCCTGACCTGAAACCCGGAAGAAAGTTCACACTTGTCAGAAGAACACTTGCAGCCCCTGATAACTGGAAAGAATATGGTGTGGAACAATATGCAAATTTTGATGCCCTCCCTACATTTAATTATACATCTCCTCATAATATTCTGCGATGGACAGATCAAACGAGGCTGAACGGTGGCGCATGCTATTCCAACTGCCATATTAAGAAGGATGGTGCTGACCTGAGAAATAAAAACCTGTACCTGTTTCAGGAGAACCTAAATAGCTGGGAACTCAATGCCAGCAAAGGTATTACAGTGGATGGGAAGCTGCCTGAAAAATGGTTTAATTAAGATCTGGAAATGAGATTTAGTAAAAATTTGTCTAACTAATAAACCCAAAAACATGATTAAGAAGAATTATTACCTGATTATTTTGCTTTTAGCATCCCTGTTCATATATTCCTGCGACAAGGAAGAGACTATACCTGTTAATGAATCAGAGGTGCTCGCAACATATCTTGAGTCAACATCCTCACCCTTGCAAAAAGATTATGTAAATACCGATATGCCTTCTATAATTGCGGCAAGTGAGGTTAAAACCCTTAACGAAACAAACCAGGTCTATATAATAGATATAAGATCATCGGCAGATTTCGCTCTAGGACATATCAAGAATGCCCATAATGTTGCTCTCGGAGACATACTTACTCATATCAAGGATGTTAATCTTTCAAACTATACAAAGGTTGCTGTGGTTTGTTATACAGGTCAGACAGCAGGATTTGCCACACTTCTTTTAAGAATTATGGGATATGATAAGGTGTTCTCAATGAAATGGGGCATGTGCGCCTGGAATGCTGACTTTGCCGGTAAATGGAATACAGCGATTGCAAACGGAAACGCTTATCAGTCGCAGTTCAGTACAACGGCAACCAGCAAAAACAGCGCAGGAGAACTACCGGCCTTATCAACTGGCAAAACTACAGGACAGGAAATACTGGAAGCAAGGGTGAACATGCTGCTTGCAGAAGGATTTACACCGGCATCTGTTAACTCAGCAACACTTTTTGGAAATCTGTCAGGATACTATATCGTAAATTACTGGCCTGCCTCACAATATGCCGACCCGGGACATGTTCCCGGAGCAGTTCAATATACCCCAAAGGAATCAATTAAGCTTGCAGCTGACCTAAAGACACTGCCTGCTGATAAAGTTATCGCTGTCTATTGCTATACGGGTCAGACAAGCGCATTCCTTACAGCATATCTCCGCCTTCTGGGCTATGATGCAAAATCTGTTCTCTTCGGTACAAACTCAATGATTTATGACCAGATGGTTGCTAAGAACATGACAGTATTCAAAGCGTCTGAAATTATGGGTTATACTTATGAATAGTAATTGATTCTGATTCTTAATAAATAGTGAGGGTGTCTCATAAGTCCTTTTTAACCGCAGAGTTCGCAAAGTTGGCGCAAAGGTCTCAAAGTTAAAACAATGTTTATCATTCCGATAGCTATCGGAACTTTGCGAGCTTTGCGTCTTTCTTAGCTCTCTTTGCGGTTAATGGATTTCTACTTATGAGACACCCTCTTTTTCTTTATTCTGAGTGACATTGTGAAGTGACATTAGAGGCAGAATAATAATGATGTATCCATTGTTTATTTAAATGGTTGTCATTAAATTGTAAGACATAAAAAATGCAATTATGCCACGTCGCGAGGATATTAAAAAAGTCCTGATAATAGGATCAGGTCCCATTATTATTGGTCAGGCATGTGAGTTTGACTATTCAGGCACCCAGGCCTGCAAGGCTTTAAGATCGCTGGGATACAAGATAGTACTTGTGAATTCCAATCCGGCCACAATAATGACCGATCCTGGAATGGCCGATGCAACATATATTGAACCACTTAATGAATATGCTCTTACAGAGATAATAAAGAAAGAAAGGCCTGATGCTCTTTTGCCTAACCTGGGAGGGCAAACCGGACTTAATCTCTCCTCTTTGCTGGCCAGAAAGGGTGTCCTTGCAAAATACAATGTTAAGGTTATCGGTGTCAATATCGATGCCATTGAAAGAGGTGAAGACAGGATAGCATTCAAGGAAACTATGAACAGGCTTGGTATTGAAATGCCAAAAAGCCAGGCTGTCAATAATGTGGAAGATGCGGAAAAAGTAGCTGCAGAGCTCGGATACCCGGTTGTAATCAGACCTGCATATACTATGGGCGGAACAGGCGGCGGACTGGTTTATAACGTAGAGGAACTGAGGATAGTGGCAAGCAGGGGGCTCTCAGCCAGCATTGTTAACCAGGTGCTTATTGAGGAGTCTGTTCTTGGATGGGAAGAGCTTGAACTGGAAGTTGTAAGGGACTCTAAAAACCAGATGATAACTGTGTGTTTCATCGAAAACGTAGATGCAATGGGAGTGCATACAGGCGATTCATACTGCACGGCGCCAATGCTTACTATCAGCACAGAATTACAGAAAAGACTTCAAAAATATTCCTATGATATCGTTGAAGCAATTGAAGTAATAGGTGGCACAAATGTCCAGTTTGCCCATGATCCTGAAACCGGAAGGGTTGTGGTAATAGAGATAAATCCCCGTACTTCACGTTCCTCAGCTCTTGCTTCAAAGGCTACCGGTTTCCCTATTGCCTTTATATCATCACTTCTGGCGGGAGGACTCACTCTTGATGAGATACCTTACTGGCGCGACGGGACTCTTGACAAGTATACTCCCTCGGGTGATTACGTAGTCGTAAAATTTGCAAGATGGGCATTTGAAAAGTTCGATGGCCTTGATGACAGACTGGGGACCCAGATGCAGGCAGTAGGGGAAGTAATGAGCATTGGTAAAAACTATAAGGAGGCTCTTCAGAAAGCTATCCGCTCACTTGAAACAGGACGTTACGGATTAGGCTTTGCAAAAGATTTCAACAAAAAGCCCCTTGATGAACTTATGAATATGCTTATCCATCCTTCAAGCGAAAGGCAATTCATAATGTATGAAGCATTACGTAAAGGAGCAGATATTGAAGAACTTCACAAAAAGACATATATAAAAAGCTGGTTCATTTCACAAATGAAAGAACTGGTTGAGGAAGAAGAGACTATTTTATCATATAAAGGTAAAAACCTGCCGGATGAGCTGCTTTTACAGGCAAAGAAAAATGGATTTGCCGACAGGTATATTGCAAAACTTCTTGAACTTCCTGAAAAAGAGATCAGGAACAAAAGAATATCACTTGGCCTGAAGGAAGCCTGGGAGCCTGTTCCTGTAAGCGGTGTTGTTGACGCAGCCTACTATTACTCCACTTATAATGCACCCGACAAAACAAAAGTGAGCAACAGGAAGAAAATTATGGTGCTTGGAGGAGGGCCAAACAGGATTGGCCAGGGTATTGAATTCGATTATTGTTGCGTACACGCAGCTTTTGCAATCAGGGAAGCAGGCTTTGAGTCCATAATGGTAAACTGCAATCCGGAAACAGTTTCAACTGATTATGATACTTCCGACAAACTATATTTTGAACCTCTTACCGCTGAAGATGTCCTGAGTATTTACGAAAATGAAAAACCTGAAGGTGTCATCGTGCAGTTTGGAGGTCAGACTCCATTAAACCTTGCAAGGGAACTGGCGGATGCAGGAGTAAAAATACTTGGTACAACGCCGGAAACAATTGACCTGGCAGAGGACCGCGACCGTTTCAGGCAGGTAATCACCAGACTTGGGATCCCTCAACCAGAATCAGGTATGGCCAGCAACCTTGAACAGGCTGTTGAGATTGCAGCCAGGATTGGATATCCTTTAATGATAAGGCCTTCCTATGTTTTGGGAGGAAGGGCCATGAAGATAATACTTGACAGGGAGATGCTCGAGGAATATGTTGAAAAGGCAGTTGGTGTATCTCCTGACAGACCCTTGCTTCTTGATAAATTCCTTGAAGATGCTATTGAAAGTGAAGCTGATGCTATTTCAGATGGCACGGATGCATTTGTCCCCGCAGTAATGCAGCATATAGAATATGCCGGTATACATTCAGGTGATTCAGCCTGTGTAATCCCGCCGGTTATAATTCAGAAAGATCATAAGAAGACAATTTATGATTATACCAGAAGGATTGCAATAGAGCTCAAAGTTGTGGGTCTGCTGAATATCCAGTACGCCATTTATGATGATACAGTATATATCCTGGAAGCAAATCCAAGGGCATCCCGCACAGTTCCGCTTGTATCAAAAGTCTGTAACATAGGTATGGCGACCATTGCTACAAAAATACTTCTTGGGAAGGAACTCTCTGAATTTGACCTTAAAAACAGGACTATAAGTCACTATGGTGTCAAAGAGGCTGTATTCCCCTTTAATATGTTCCCTTCTATTGACCCATTGCTCGGGCCTGAAATGAGATCGACCGGTGAGGTACTCGGGATGGCTGATAACTACGGGCTGGCCTTTTTCAAAGCACAGGAAGCAACCTCAACACCTCTGCCTGTAAGGGGCACCGTCCTTATCACAATAGCCGACCGCGATAAAAATAAAATTGTCGACGCTGCGAGGAATTTCAGGGATATGGGATTCCGGATTCTTTCAACTGCCGGAACCAGGGATTTCCTTGCCGGGCATGGGATCGAGGCAACAGCCATCCTGAAAGTTCATGAAGGAAGACCCAACATAGTCGATGCTATCAAAAACGGGGAGATCGATCTTGTTGTCAATACACCGGCTGGTCGTCTTAGTGAATATGACGACTCCTACATCCGGAAGAATGCAATAAAATATAAAATACCCTATATCACAACCACCTCTGCAGCTCTCTCTTCAACACAGGGAATCAGAGAGAGGCAGAATGGCGAATATAAGGTTAAATCCCTGCAGGATTATCATTCAGAAATTATCGATTGAGACAGATATTTTAAGCGTAGCCCCACTTCTTCATTATCTCAAGGTCTTTTTTGACACACTCCATAGGGGTTTTGCCCTGGTATGACTCCTGTTCAATTATATATACCTGTGCACCTCCTATTTTAGTTGCAAGGTCAGTTACCTCTTTGGTATTGACTATTCCCTCCCCGATTATGGTGCTTTCATATTTCTCATTTCCTCCGCTTGCTTCAATCTCATCCTTGACATGCAGATTTTCAAATCTTCCCGGGTATTGTTTTACAACATCGAGTGCAATAGCTCCTCCGTTATACAGGTTACCCATATCAAGCTGAACTACAACCAGCTTTGGATCCATGCTACTCATCATGATATCAAATAACTTCTGACCATTAAGTGATTCGGCAAATTCGAAAGAGTGGTTATGATAACCAAACTTCATACCCTGCCTGTTACAAAGCTGCCCGCACTTATTGAAGATATCCATATAACCTTTGAAATCGTCATAATTATTTCGCATTGTCATATCCATTGAAGGGCTTACAACATATTTCTGACCCAGTATTGCTGCATCATCAACAAGTTTCTTCCATGAATCTGAGAAATCTTTTTTACCGGCGTCCCAGTGTGTCTTCCCAAAAACTGTATGCCCGCTTATCATCTTAAGCCCCAGATCATCAAGTACCCTCCTGAATTCCTTTGGAGCATATCCGTAAAATTTCCCTTCAACATAATTAGCATGCTCAACATAAACATAACCCATCTTAGCTACCTCCTTCAGAGAAGCAAGGGGATCTTTTTTCATCTCATCCCGAATTGAATAAAGCTGTAGTCCGACTATCCCCTTTTTAGGTGCTGATGCAAATACCTCTTTTCTCATCATGGCGGCACCTGCAACTGCAAAAGCACCTGTTTTGATAAAACTTCTTCTTGTTGTTTTCATTACCCGGATATTTTTTTAGGTTGTTAAATTAAACTCATTCGTACATATTATTAATATCAGCATCAGAAAGCTCCCGCATCATATCTGATATTTTACTGATTACTTCCCTGTAACACTTTTCACCTTTGTCAGGAGTTGCTTTTGCAGGATTACCAATACCTGTATCTCTCGTGACCTGTGTCCATTTTCTTTCCGACCATGCCCATTTCTCATTTAAAGCCTTAATCCTGAATTTCCTGCCCTCGCCCTTCCCTGCCTGGTCTAATGGCATTACCATTTCAGGGGCAATATACAGCATCATACTTGTTTCCATTTCATCTGCATGTCCCCCGCTTTCCTCAAAGAAATCTGAATTGCTGAAAGACTGATACCAGTTACATGAACAGATGAACATCTTTGGAAATCTGAATCCCAGCTCTCTGATCTGTTGCCTGAAATCATTACCTCCATGTCCGTTGAGTATCATAAATTTCAGAATGCCATGCCTGTTCAGCACATCTGCAACATCATTAAGAACTGCCATTTGTGTGCCCGGATTCATATTGATATTCAGCTTAATATCAAGTTGCCCGGTATTTACACCAAAAGGTATTGTCGGCAATACTATAACTCTGGCACCTTTTTCCCAGGCAATCCTTGCAGAATCCTTTGCAACACTCTCTACCATTATGTTATCGGTAGAATATGGCAGATGGTAGTTATGAGCTTCAGTTGCGCCCCATGGCAGAACAGCCAGTTCGACGTGCAGCTCTTTTACTGTTTTCCAGTTTGTTTCAGCCAGTATGTATGGTTTCATTTACTGTGATTTTGTACTGAAGAAAGAAAGCCAAGATAGCAATTTATTCATTTTATTTTCTCAATCTCAATCCAGAAAGGCAGGATACTTCTGGAATCAACAAGGTAATAAGGTATAAGATCACATTCCAGGTCAGGATAATGAATGTTATTCATAATAACCTCCGTTACATTCTCTTCAGTATTCCGTTTCTGGTTGATATATGGTTTGGTTTCCAGTACTATCTGACCATTTGGTTTTAAAGGATTCAGAAATCTGAACCTGATATTATAGTTACCTTCTGTAAACTTTACCCGCCATTTGCCAAAGATCTCCTCCTGGGCCCAGATGCCTCTTTCTCCATCAGCATCATTCCTGGTCAGGAATACCGGATTTTCATTCTCAGTACCAAGAATTGCACCCGGCTGATTGATTAGGTTGGGTGAATTGACCAGGTCAGAAAATAATTTCCTGAGATCATCCCTTAATTCAGAAGCCATATCCGTATGGTTTAAAATAATGTTGTTGAGCTCATAGGGATCACTCTCAATGTCATATAATTCAAATTCTTTTATCTCTGCATCATAATCTGTGTGTCCGACAAGCTTATATTTACCTTTTTGCAGGGAAGTATTATTGTATAGTTCAGGATATTTTCTTGTCCAGTAAAAAAACAACGGTCTCTCATTCCATACTGCAGGATTTCCTCTTATCAAAGGAAGAATACTTTTCCCGTCAATTATTCTGTCATCCGGCAGATCAGCCTTACATATCTCAGCAACAGTAGGCAGTATATCAATATTAGAAGCATTCATTTCTATTTCCCTGTTCCCTTTGAACTGTGCCGGATACCTGATAAAGCATGGTACTCTTATTCCTCCCCTGAAAACAGAGCCCTTAAGACCTCTCATACCTGCAATGTACCTTCGTTGCTGAGGACCATTATCGGTCATGAAAATTACGAGCGTATTTCTTGACAGTTTAAGGTTATCAAGTGTTTTAAGGATCCTGCCAACATTGTCGTCAATGTTGGTGACCATTGCATATACCCTCCTGGCATCATCCTTATCCTGCTCGCTCATCTTTGGGAAAGGCCTTCCGTCTTTCTCAAATCCTGATGCAGGATCTATATCCTTATACATATCATAATACCTTCCGGGAACCTGTAAAGGAGTATGAGGTGTGTTGAATGCCAGGTAACAGAAAAAAGGCGATTTTCGGTTCTCCTCGATAAACCTTACTGCCTCCCCGGCAAAAATGTCAGAACAGTACCCGTAATGCTTTTCCTCGCTTCCGTTATGCCAGAGAACAGGATCAAAATAGCTGCTGTCGCCCCTGAACCATGTTGTGATATCTCCAACCTGCCCCATCCCACCTCCGAGATGTACCAGTGCTTCATCGAAGCCCTGATCTATAGGTCTTGAGGGATAGTTATCTCCAAGGTGCCATTTACCGAAGATCCCGGTTTTATAGCCTTCCTTCCTGAGAACTTCAGCAATTGTAATCTCCTCCGTGGACATAATAGCTCCCCCATTGTATGTATCTCTGATTCCGGTTCTCAATGAATACCTGCCTGTCATCAGGCTGGAGCGGGTTGGTGCTGAAACAGGACATACATAAAAATTATTCAGCCTGACACTTTCCCTGGCAAATTGATCAATTACCGGTGTTTTAACGTGAGGATTACCGTAGAATGATAAGTCGCCGAACCCCTGATCATCAGTTATAATTATTATAACATTGGGCCTGTCGGCTGTCTGCGCAATACATAATGACGGTGCAGCCAGCGTGATGGCCAGAATTTTGCTTTTCATACAAACAAGGTAATCAAAATATAAAAATGCAGCCAGGAGTGGCTATTTCTTTTGTTTCTTAAGATCGCTTATTTCTGAATCCTTTGCTTCAAGCTGTTTGTCTTTCTCAGATATTACTTCCTGCAATCTGGCTGTTTCCTTATTAAGAGCTTCTATCTTTTCATTAAGTTTTTTAATATCCTCCTTTAAACCTTCAACCTGTCTGATAAGATCTGCTTTATCTTTTTCAAGTCCTTTAATTACAGGTGTATATACAGATTTTGCATAAAACCATGCTGTGAGATATCCTATAACTGCTGCAACAAGGAGCAGAGCAATAATAGTTAAGACTGCACCTGTTACAGATTGTGCGATTAATATTGAAAGTTGTGTCATCTTATTGCATTTTTATTGATATTTCTGTTCTTCTGTTCTTCGACCTGCCTTCGGCAGTAAGGTAATCGGCAATTGGTTCTGTTTCACCTTTTGATTCAATTACCATCTTTCCCGCTCCTATACCCATTGACTCAAGGTATTTAGCTACATTTTGCGCTCGCTGTAACCCGAGGTCATGGTTATATTCAGGAGTACCCACCAGGTCGGAGTGACCTGTTACAGACAAGACAGAGGCAGGATATTTATCAAGCCATGCTTTTATAGCATTAACACTGTTGTCGGTTTGCGGATCAGGTTTGAATCTGGCATCATTAAACTCAAAATAGATCATCAGGTTCCCGGGCATCGATGCTTTAATTTTTGCCAAAGAATCGGCCACATTTGAATGAGTTTCAGGTATTGTCTGCACAGGAGCCGGCTTTCTGATAACAGGCAGAAGAATATCATTATAGAGCCATGCTGAAATGAAACACCAGATCACAAATGCAACAAACCCTGTAATAAGGATCTTCATTTTTGGATTTATTATTGTTTATACATGGAAGAATAACCTGTAAGTTAAGAAATTTTAAAGAATAAACTGCAGAAAACCGGTTTAAATTTTATGGCGCCCCTTTAACTTCAGGTACAAGAATCTTATACAGAACCGGGGTTACGAGTCTTGCCATAAGTGTTGAAGTTATAAGGCCTCCGACAATGACCCAGGCCAGAGGTGAATAGAGATTTGAATGGCCCATAGCAATCGGCAACAGCCCTCCAATTGCAGTAAGTGTAGTAAGCAGAACAGGCAAAAACCTTATCTCTCCTGCTTTTATTATAGCTTCATCAACAGGAGTACCTTGCTGTCGGAGTTGATTTGTGAAATCAACAAGCAATATGGAGTTCTTTATCTCAATACCTATTAGAGCAACAAATCCAATAGCAGCTGCAAACGAAAGTGTATATCCTGTGACCCATAACATGATCAGACCTCCAATTATTCCAAGAGGGATAACTGAAATGACTATCATTGTACTTTTAAAAGTCCTGAATTCAAGAATAAGAATTGCAAAAATGCCGAATATAGCTATCAGTATAGCAGAACCTATACCTTCAAAACTCTGCTTCCTGCTTTCAATCTCACCTGCCGGGATAACCCGGAATCCTTCAGGAAATCTTATCTCCGCCAGCCGTCTGAGTATCTCTTTTGTAACCTTATCAGTGTTATATCCGGCTCTTACACCAGATGATATAGTCATTGACCTTTCGTTGTTATAATGCTGTATCAGAGTCGGGGAATTCTCAAATTCGGTCCTTGCAAGCTGGGATAATGGTATTTGTGCACCGGAAAGAGAGGAAACATAAATATAATCAAGTGAGGAAACAGAATTGGCATTGTCATCAGGAAGTCTGACATTAATAGTGTATTCCTTACCGTCTGCATCACGAAAGCGGCCTGCATTAATTCCTGCCAGACCAAGCCTCACAGTCCTGTCTATTTCAACAGCAGGAACACCGAACATACCTGCCTTTTCACGGTTAACTACAACCCTGATATCTGTAAGAGACTGGCTGAGAGGATTTTTTATATAATCAGTGCCTGCACTTTTTTTGAAAATATCTTCAATCCTGTCTGAATAGAGCTTTATCGAATCAAGATTGTCACCCACAAGCCTCATGGCAACAGGATTATCCACAGGCATTCCGTTTTCAAATTCTTTTACATATATGCGTGCAGTTATGAACTGGTCAAGAGTGTCTCTCAGACTATTAATGAACTGGTCAATTTCAGGCTGAGACCGGGTATTGACCTCACATAATATCTCACCCATTGTTGACTGCTCACTTTTCTGAAATGAGTTGTAGAAGATCATAGGATTACCCTTGCCAATATTTGACATGTAATACCTGACCTCAGGCCTGAGAGACAGTATTCCTTCCACATGTTTCACCACCCTGTCTGTTTCTCCTATATTACTGCCCCTGGGTGTTTCAATTGTGATCAGGAATTGCGGCAATCCTGCCTTTGGAAAAAGACTGAATCCTATTACATTGATAAGGAAAAGTGAAGATAAGAAGAACAGACCTGCCAGGATTACAGTTATAACCGGTTTTTTCAGTGACCAGTGCAAGGCTCTTCCATATGTAAAATCTATCGCCCTGTTGAGGACCCTTAGCACTCTGTTTCCGCGCGGATCGACATCCCCTTTAAGCACAAGACTTGAAATAAAGGGAATTATTGTCATGGCAACAAATAGAGAGCCTAACACAATAAATGTAACCGAAGTTGGTAACGATCTCATGTATTTCCCGGCCATCCCAGGTAAAAACATCAAAGGAAGAAAGGCGAATATAAGAGTAGCGGTACAACCAATAACTGCCGGACCTATCTGGCTGGTAGCTTTTACAGCTGCATCATAAGGGGTGGATCCTCCCCTGATCCACCTCGAAATATTTTCCACAACAACAATTGAATCATCAACCAGTAATCCAAGTGAAATGACAGCTCCAACAATAGTTAACTGATTTATACTGAATCCTATAAGATACAACCCGGTAATCCCTATAAACAATGATAAAGGTATGGAGATCATAACAATACCCGAAGCCCTGAATCCAAGAGGGAGTAAAGTTATCAGCACAAGGAGGAAGGCAAACAAAAAATCCTTTTCAAGTCTTCCAAGCTTGATTTTTACATTCTCCGACTGGTCAAATCCTCTTTCCAGTTTTACATTTCCAGGCAGTTTTTTTTCAAAGGAATCAAAAAGGTCATAAATGGAATTCCGGATCTCATGTATGTTCTGTCCTTTTTTCATGCTGGCAATTATAAATACTGCATCTTTCCCGTTGTACCTCCCGTAGTACCTGCTCTCCTCATCCTTCCACCCTACATCAGCAACATCACCCAAATACACCAGTTGTCCCATGTCAGATCCGACGACTGTCCGTTTTACCTCTTCGAGGCTCTTATAATTTCCACTTGTTTTTACATTCAGTTTCTTTGGCCCGATTTCGACACTACCTCCGGGAATATTTGCGTTTTCACTCTGAATTGCACCTATCACCTGGGTAACCGAAATACGCAGATGCGATAGTTTTGGAAGATTTATGGCTACCTCAAGCTCCCTCTCAGGACAGGCAACAACATCAGACTTTCTTATGCCGGCAAGTGCCGAAATTTCATCTTTAAGATCCTCTGCCAGGTTCCTGAGATCATCGTAACCTGCAGTTTCAGATACCAGTGCACTCTGAATAATATTGGTATTTCCTGCCTGAATCTTTAATGTTTCAATGCTGTAAAGATCCCTGGGCAGATCATCCCTTATGGCATTTATCTGTCTGAGTATCTCATCATATTTTTCGTCAGGATCAGTATCAGAAGAGAACTCTATTACAATTACTGCAACTCCGTCCTTAATCTCCGATTTAATCCTTTCAATATCCTCCAGTTCATTCAGGCTCTCCTCAACCCTGTCAACAACAAGCTGCTCTATATCAGAGGGTGAAGCTCCCGGATATATTGCTATTACAGGAAAAATGGATATAGGAAATTCCGGGTCCTCAGCCTGGGGAATATTGTGAAATGAGTATATTCCAAGAGCCACAAGGAGAAGAAAAATTACAATTGTAAACTGGTAATTTTTAACTGCTGACTCTGAGATTTTCATATCTGTTATTGTACATTGTTCATACTATATTACTGTGCAAAAGTGTAACGGTGCGCAGCTGCCGGAAACTATCGGATTAATATTCTATCTTACAACCTGTACTTTCTCTCCATCCCTCAGATATGCTGCTCCTCCTGAAACAACTTCCACTATACCATCCGGAATACCTCTTATAGCTAACCGGGAGCCTGTTACAGAAACAATTTCAACCCTGGTTTTTGAAACGCTGCTATCACTTTTTAGAATATAAACATAACCTTCATTACCATCAGCTTCAACAACTGATTCAACCGGAACAGTTAACACAGAGTCACTTGTTGAAGTGAAAAGATCCACTCCTGCCACAAATCCTGAAGCAAGTCTTAAATTTGTATCTGAAAGGCTCAGCTCAACCTCATATGTCCCGGTCATAGGATTTGACATTTCTCCTGTCTGCTCAACAATTGCGTAAAATATTTTATCCGGATAAGCATCAAATGATATTCTTGCTGAATCCCCGACGTTTATTTTCACTATGTCCCTGTCGGGAAATCCAACCCTGACTTTCCAGAATTTTGCCGATGATCCGAAAAAGATTACGGGATATCCCGGTGATGCCATTTCATTCTCCCTTGTTAATATCTTAAGGACAATGCCATTTTCAGGAGCTGTAATAGTTGAATGATCCAGATTAAAACGGGCAACCATTAATCTTGATTCAGCCAGATCGAGTGCAGTTGCTGCATTCTGCTTCTGCTCAAGAGTAGCCACACTATCCCTGAAGAGGTTTGAAACCCTCTGAAAGTCTCTTAAGGCTTTATTATAACCAAGCTCCGCCTGATCGACAGCTGCTTTAATCTCTGAGAGATCGAGTGTGGCCAGAAGAGCACCTTTTCTGACCCTGCTCCCTTCAGTTACAGGAATATTCGCGACTATTCCACCTGTTTTAAATGAGAGCTTCATTTCCTCACTCGATACCAGAATTCCGTTAGAGTGCAAAGAAATTACCGCAGGCTCTTTTCTTATTTCTGACAATGTGACCCTGACAGGAACGGTTTCTGTCTGGCTGACCTGCTTTTGTCTGCATGATGTTCCAAAAAAAACTGCTGGCAAAAGGAAAAACAGAATAGTCTTTGACCGGTTATTTTTATTACTGCTCATCACTCCTGAATATTTATTGCGGTTACTTTTTCGAATTCCGAAAAACATGACAAATAACTGAATCGCGATACTATCAGATTCTCCTCGGCCTGGGTCATTGAGGTCCTGGCATCAATGTACTCCAGAAGGCTGGCCTGTCCTTCTTCGAATTTCCTGTTTACAAGCCTGAAAGCTTCACGTGCATTCTTAAGCCTCATTTCAGCAGCCAGAATACCTTTCTCTGCTGCAAGAAGCTCATTCATTGCTGAAACAACCTGGAGCTCTATCTGGTTTCTGGCTTCCGCAAGTTTTGAATCTGCAATCTCTTTTTCTGCCTGCGACTGCCTGATCCTGGCCCTGTTCTGGAAACCGGAAAAGAGATTCCATGATAAAACAGCAGATGCTATAACATAATCATTGTCCATATTGAACCTGTACTTTGTCCCCTGGAATCCATAATCAACGGCTATGAAAAGGTCAGGCAATTTTCCGGCCTGATCCATCTTTATCTTCAGATCAGAAATATTACTGAAGGACTCAAGTTTTTTCAGCTCTTCCCTGTTCTCCAGTGCATTCTGGCGAAAATCAGAGGTGAAATCTGCGAGAGTAGGAAAAGTGTCAGGTTCCATCAGAATAATAGTATCATCCAGAGGTTTATTAAGGAGAAAATTAAAATATGCACAGGCAACTATCTTATTTTTACCTGCATTTTGAAGTTCCTGGTCAAATTTACTTAACTCTGCTTCCGACCTGTAAAGATAGTCAAGTGTAACCTTGTCATTTTCAATAAGTTTTCTATTTACCCTGACATTTTCTGCAAGCAGCTTCCTTGTTTCATTAAGCATAAAAAATATGCCATCGGCAGAAGCAGCATTATAATATGCCTTTTTTATCTCATCTGCCAGCTCACGTTTATACTGGTTTACATCTTCATCCTCAAGAAGAAGCAGTTCCTTTTTTATTTTTGAATTATAATAGATATCGGAATTAATAAGTGGCTGAAATATCCTCATATATGTTTCATGCTCGTTAGGTCTCAGAAACCTGAACTGCATATTTTCAACCATGGGAAATGCATTTGAGGCCGTCAGATTATTTAGCGTTGAATAAACAGGATTCAGCATATCCCCGATCGGGAAATCGATAACTCTTCCGCCATCTGCTACCGAATATCTTGCATTGAATATCAGTCTTGGATAAAACAATCCCCTTGCCTCCTTAAGAGCTTCAATACTTCTCCTGTAATCTGACTGCTTTTGCTGAAGTGCAAGATTGTTATCAAGACCATACCTCACATAATCATCCAGAACTGACTGTGCGCCGGATACTGCAGGTAAAATCACGATGAAAAAGGTTACTAATAATCTCATAGAAGCATACTCTTATTTCGTTATAGAGCTCTGACCCTCTCTTCCATATTATGAACTATAGCATTAAACAGGCGAAGTACTGTATCCCTGTCTTCCTGCCGGGCATTCTCATACAGCTGTGCAGCAAATGTGAATATTTCCTTCTGAAATGATTGCTGTGCTTTCAGAACAATGTTTCCCTTTTCCGAAAGTTCAAGATTAACCTCCTTTTTGTTGGTTATATTACTTTTCCGGATCAGCTCCTTACGAACTAACTTATTTATAGTCTGCGATATAGCTCCTTTTGTAACTCCCATTATATCAGCCAGCTGGGTCATGTTAACTCTTTTATTACCGGCTATCACCTTTATTGTGTGAAGCTCAGTAAAGTAGAGCAGGTCGCCTGTTCCATAATCTTTTGGTTTTCTGCTAATTACAGAATACAGATGCAGAATTTTAAGGAACTGATCAATAAGATACTGTAGTTCATTTCGCATTATTTTTTGTTTAGATACTAAACAAAGATAATAATAGTTTAGATACTAAACAAAAAAGAATAATCAATCTGTCATTTTATCGCCCCGCTCTGTTATTCAAATTTTACTTAACTTTATTGTTTACAGGCATCAATTTCACTGCTCTGACAAACCTGTCGAATGAAAATAGGTATTATAACAGACATACACGAAAACATTGGTTTACTCTCTGATTCTCTGAGGCTGGCTTCACAATTTAAATGTGATGAAATTGCCTGCCTGGGTGATATTATCGGCTATGATGCAAGGTTCTATAACTATGATTCCGGGAGAAGCGCAAAAGAGTGCCTGAAGCTTATCCGTTCAGACTGCAAATGGATAACTGCAGGAAATCATGATTTATTTGCAGCCCGTATTTTCCCGTCTTATTCTAATGGATTCCAGTATCCCGGTAACTGGTTCAGCCTTGATACTTATCAGAGGAAAAAACTCTCTTCAGGCAAGGTCTGGTGCTATGAAGGTGATTCTCCAAATGATCTCAGTGAAGAAGATATCGATTACATCAAAGGTATACCTGAATATATAACAGCAGATATCTCGGGTTTCAGATGTCTTTTTGCTCATTATCTGGCACCGGATTATACAGGTTCAACAACAGTGTATATTGAAAGAGGATCCCAGATGAAACATCACTGGGAGATAATGCTCGGACAAGCTGTCACATATTCATTTGGAGGACATTCACATAATCATCATACAGGTTTTGCATACATGTCATCCGCAAAATTCATGAAAGCTTTCAATTCGTTCCATGGAGATACATTTAATATAGGGAAGGAGATAACTTCGATAATACTGCCTCCCCTTTCAGGAGAAAAGGGAAGAAGGGGATTTTCAATCCTTGACACTGATAATCGCATTTTAAAGATCATTACAACAAGTTAATTCTTTTATCTCCTTGATATGGAAATTCCTTCATCAGATAATGGTAAAAAGAAACTTTTCCTTAA
>CAYLYN010000007.1:0-49631 GCA_964387565.1 uncultured Rikenellaceae bacterium
CAATATATGTCATATTATTTATACAATTATTGAGTAATTTTAGTCCGTGTAAAAATTTATAAACAATAATATTATGAGCGACATCAGAAATCTTGAACCGAAAGAAATCTGGACCTATTTCCACCAGATATGTCAGATACCTCATCCTTCAAAGAAAGAAAAAAAGATAATTGAGTATATGAAGGAGTTTGGAAAAAAGAACAACATTGAAACAATAGTTGATAAAACAGGAAATGTGATTTTTCGCAAACCTGCGACAAAGGGCATGGAAAAGCGAAAAGGTGTTATTCTTCAGGCACATCTTGATATGGTCCCTCAGAAAAACAGTAGCAAGAAACATGATTTCGAAAAAGATCCTATTGAAACCATAATTGATGGTGACTGGGTAAGAGCTAATGGTACAACGCTTGGCTCGGACAATGGAATAGGAGTGGCAGCCGCAATGTCGGTTCTCTCTTCAAAAACAATCAAACACGGACCGGTTGAAGTTCTTTTTACTGTTGATGAAGAGACAGGTATGACAGGTGTGTTCGGCTTAAAGAAAGGTTTACTGAAAGGTGATATACTAATTAACCTCGATTCAGAGGATGAAGGAGAGCTTTATGTAGGTTGTGCAGGAGGAATTGATGTAAGTGCAATAAAGAAGTATACAGAGGATACCAGTCCAAAAGGATATTCATCTTATAAGTTGACCCTCAGTGGTCTTAAGGGAGGGCACTCCGGTGTTGATATACCTCTCGGTCGTGCCAATGCAAATAAGCTTCTTTTCAGGTTCCTGATGCAGGCTGAAGCTGATTTCGGAATCAGAATTGCTGGAGCTGCAGGTGGTGATCTGCGAAATGCAATTCCCAGAGAATCGCACGCAGTGTTAATGGTAGCAGGGAAGAAAGCTGCAGATTTTGAAAAGTTTGTTAAACGCTGCGAGAAAATATTCAGGGCAGAATTTACAGAAACAGAGCCTGCTCTCTCATTTAAAGCTGTGAAATGTGAAATGCCTGCCAGGGTGATGGGCAGGGACGATCAGTACAGGATCATAAGGGCCGTATTTGCCTGTCCGAATGGAGTCCAGCGTATGAGCCAGGCAATGAAGGGACTTGTTGAGACTTCCAATAATCTTGCTATTGTGAAGTGTTTTGATGGTAAATTTGAGGCTCATAATCTTACACGCAGCTCGGTGGACTCTGCAAAGGAAGCAACAGCCTGGAAAATTGCTGCAGTTTTTCATCTTATTGATGCTAAAGTCAGTCTGAGCGGAGGTTACCCCGGATGGAAACCAGATATGAATTCTGCCATTCTTAAAACCATGAGTAAGGTATATAAGGATATGTATGGAAATGCTCCTGAAATAAGGGCCATCCATGCCGGACTTGAATGCGGGATACTGGGGGGTACTTATCCTAATCTTGACATGATATCTTTGGGCCCAACTATAAGATATCCTCACTCACCTGACGAAAAAGTAAGTATTGCCAGTGTAAAAAAATTCTGGGATTTCTTAGTTGAAACACTGAAGCATATTCCGGTCAGCCAGATGTAATGATAACAGTTACCAATCTTAGTTACAGGTACAATGATGGAAATCCAGAAGTAGTTTCGGATATCGGCTTCCGGATAAAAGAGGGAGAGATATTTGGTTTTCTCGGGCCATCCGGTGCTGGGAAAAGCACGACACAAAAGATACTTACAGGCCAGCTGAGAAACTATTCCGGAACTGTGGTTGTTGCTGGTGAGGAGATTAAAAACGCCCGGCGCAGTATTTATAATAAACTGGGAGTGGCTTTCGAATTTCCGAACCTGTATGAGAAGCTTACAGCAATTGAAAATCTTAAATTATTCGGGTCATTTTATAACCGGAGGCTGAAAGATCCTTCTGAGTTGCTTAAAATGGTGAACCTTTATGATGAGAGAAATTCACTGGTAAGCTCGTTTTCCAAAGGAATGAAGATGCGTCTTAACTTTGTAAGGTCAATAATGCATGATCCCGAAATCTTGTTCCTTGATGAACCTACGTCAGGGCTTGATCCGGTAAATGCAAGAATCATTAAAGATATTATCAGAAATCTTAAATCTCAGGGAACAACAATATTCATTACAACTCATAACATGACAGATGCTGAATCTTTATGTGATGACCTTGCTCTTATCGACGCCGGCAAGCTTGTTTTAAAAGGAAATCCTTCGGATCTTAAAATTAAATATGGAACAAAAAAATTGAGACTTACCTATCTTGATGACAATATTCACCGGAACAGGGATTTCTCACTTCATTTATTAGGCTCCGATAATGAGTTCCTTGAAATTCTGAAGAAACATCAGATTGAGACTATTCACTCGAAAGAGGCAACCCTCGAGGATATCTTTATTGAAGTTACCGGACATAAACTTTCCGGTGTTGAAACAGAGATGAACGATAATGCTTAAGTTAGTTCTTTATGATATAAACATTCAATGGCGAAGCGGTTACTGGACAGTATATTCAGTTGTGGGTCTATTGTATATCATTATATTACTTAATATACCTTTGAATATCAGGGATGAAGTAGCAATTGGATTGATATATGTTGATACTTCAGTTCTGGGCCTGACATTTGTCGGAGCACTCGTTCTTTTTGAAAGGCAGCAGGGTATACTTCAAAGTATAATTGTAACTCCTCTTAGATTAAATATCTATATATTTTCAAAAGTGTTTTCTCTTACATTACTAAGTGCTGTAATCAGCTCACTTGTCTGGGTAGTTCCTCTGTGGACCCTAAAAGGATTCCTGGTGATTTTTACAGGGGTGGTTTTGTCGTCGGTTGTTTTTACAATTTTCGGATTAGGCTTTTCAGCTGGAGTTGTCTCCTTCAATCAATATCTTGCCAGGGTCTTCCTTGGATCAATGATTTTTTTATTACCAGTTATTCCTTACTTGTTTTTTTCAGAAATGAGATGGCTGATATTTTTCCCGACAAATTCTGCTCTGGATCTGTTTTTGAGTATTAGCAGAGGAAATTTCAACATAGTACAGATTACAGATATTTTGTTATTAATTATTTGGATATTTGTAATGATGAAATTTACTCAGAGACAATTCCGTAAGCATAATCTTTTTCTATGAGTGAATCTAAGTATGAATTTCAGGTTAATATATAATTCATTCAGGGCAGATTTCAGATTTATTTCCCGCGATCCGATGCTGCTTTTAGCCTCGGCAGCTCCTTTTATCCTGATTATCTTAATGAGGTATCTATATCCATTATTAGCCGGGTACATGTATTCAAAATCATCTTTTAATCTGCATGATTACTACCCTGTTGTTGCTATTACCATGGTAAGCCTTATACCAATGTTATTCGGTATGGTTTATGCTTTTATTCTTCTCGATGAAAATGATATGCATATTCTTCAGGTAATATCAGTAACACCATCAGGGAAACGGAATTTTTTATATATGAGAATGCTGGTTCCTGCATTTATCAGCCTGGTTATGGTTCTGATGACTATCTTTATTATTGATCCGGTTGAAAGTGAAGGATGGCTGAGAAACATATATATATCTTTATTGTTAGCCTCTCAGGCACCGTTTACATTTCTTTTCATAGGGTGCCTTGCCGGAAATAAAGTTGAGGGATTAGCCCTCTCCAAATTGTATGGAGTATTCCTCGTAGCTGTTCCACTGGGACTTATCCTTCACCACCCATGGAATTACATATTGTTTTACTCGCCGCTCTACTGGATAAGCTGGGCGTGGATAATTCCATCAGTGTCAGAAAGTATTGCTTACGGAGCAATCGCTTTATTCATCACTGGAATAAGTATCATATTATTTTTCAGGTATTTCCTGAACAAACGGTGTGAATGATCAGTTTCTGATCAGCCTGTATATCTTGACATATGAGAAAGGAAAAGATCTTTCCTGTTTCTGGCTATAGGTATTTTTGAACCATCTGTCATTTCAATGTAACCTCCATCATGTCTGATGTACTTCTTAACAAAATCAAGATTAATAAGATGAGAATTGTGAGGTCTGAAAAAATTTCTGTCGTTCAGGATCTCCTGAAATTCTTTCAGGTGTTTTGAGACCAGTATTTTACGTTTGTCGCTGATATAAAACCATGAGTAGCTTCTGTCCGCCTCTATCCTGATAATTGCTTTTGGATTAAGATATTCACGTCCGTCGGCAGTGGGAATTACAAGCCTGGTTGGTTGAGAAGTACGTATATTTTCAAGAAGTGCCTCCAGATTCTCATGTCCCGATAATGGATTTGTTGTTCTTTTATGGACTACCTTATTAACAGATTCAATAAACTCATTAATGTTGATCGGTTTAAGAATATAATCAACAGCACTGAACTTTATCGCTTTGATGGCATAGTGGTTGAAAGCAGTGATGAAGATTACATCAAAATCCTTTTCAGGGAAATGAGTAAGCAGGTCAAACCCTGTTCCATTGGGCATTTCAACATCGAGGAAGACAAGTTCAGGTTTTATCTCCTTTATCAGATGAACACCTTCCTTCACATTATGGGCTTTCCCTTTTACTTCCAGTCCCGGACAGTATTCCCTGATAATAGTAGTAATGAAATCAACCGCATCCGGTTCATCATCAATAACAACAGTTATTAGTCTATGCTTCATGAAAGTATCGGAATTTGGATTTCAACCCTTGTCCCTTCTGATTCTCCATCATCATTTTTAAGGTCAGTGTAAATAGTTTTAAGGCTGGTTCCATAAAGAGCATTTACCAGGTCGAGCCTCGATGCAACGATCTGAGTACCAAGAGAGTTGTGATTATTTTCACTCTTTTTCTTCTTTTCCATCGCAGCCTCACGACCAATACCATTATCTTCAATTATGCAAGAAATATAATCATCTTTCAGTTTTAATTCAATTTTTATTGATCCTTTTTTCTCAGACGGAACAAGTCCATGGCATATCGAATTCTCAACATAGGGCTGAATCAGCATTGTCGGCACTTTATATAACAAGGTATCAATTTCTTCGTCAATTGCAATGTCATAAGTGAACTTATCCTTGAACCGTATAATCTCAAGGTCAAGATATAGTTTCAATGCATCCAGTTCATCACGCAATGGGACAGATGTATGCTGAGAGTTTTCCAGTACCTTTCTCATCAGACTGGAAAATTTTGTAAGATAATTATTGGTTGCCAGCTTATCGTGCTGATACATATAATATTGAATCGAATTAAGTGTGTTGAAGATAAAATGTGGATTCATTTGCTGACGAAGGTTGGCCTGCCTTACTTCAGCAATCATATGGTTCATCTCACTTATCCGCCTTTGATTGTTGATCCTTGCCCTGTTAAGAATAAGCAGGAATATTGCAAGGCTTAAGATCAATAAACCTGCAGAGCCATAAATGACAAGTTTATGATTCCTCAGCCTTAGCGAAAGCAACTCAAGCTCCTTATTGCGCGTATCCGCCTCATACTTAATCCTTGCATCTGTTAGTCCTTCAGTACTGCTTTTCTTTATCTGTTCATCGCTGTATTTTTTAAACTTTACAAATGCCTGGAAAGCGCGCGAGGTATCTCTCTGACGGAGGAATAATTCACTCATATCATTATATACCCACTGAAGATCGTAAAGATCATTTATGATTTGGGCCTGTTCAATTGATAACTGGTAATTTTTAAGTGCACTTTTTATTTCACCCATGTCACGGTATATAGTGCCAAGGTTGCCAAAAGCATTTGCAGCATATGCATGCTTTTTGGCAGGCAGACTGTAGGATAGAGACTTATTATAATAAGCTAATGCTTTATCATAAGCTTTTAGCAGGTATTCATTCCACCCCAGGTTGGCAAGAGAGAGGGAAATATAGTTGGTGTCATTCTTTATTAAGGCCAGTTCCCGGCACAAATTCAGAAGTGAATCAGCTTTATTGTAATCGCGTGATTTTTCAGTATAGGAAGTTCCAAGCAGGTAATAACCTATCTTGAGAAATGCTGAATCCTTATCATTCTGCGATGCCTCTATCATTTTGTAAAGAGAATTCTGGTATTCTTTAATATCGCCGACAGCTGAATAGAGGTTGGCCAGGCCAAGGTAGTTCCAGGGAATCAGGACTTTCACTTTAAGTTTCTTTGCAATATCAATGCTGCTATTGAAATAGTCAACACTTTCAAAATAATATTTTGTCCTGTAACTGTATCGACCAAAGAAATTCAAAGTTTTGGCAAACATTTCCCTGTCATTTTCATTTTTAGCCTTATTCATGGCAAGGGTGCCTTCCTGGGAGGCATTCCTGAAATCACTTGACAGAAAGAAATATTCAGCTCTTGCAAGGTGAAGTAGTGTGGGAAATTCTATATTGTTTTCAATACAAATGGCCTCTGCCGAGTCAATATGAGCCTTTACATATTCAATATTCTTTGAATGATATGCAAATTCCAGAGCCTTTGTAATATGGACATTTACTGCGGAGCTATCTGCAGTATTCTTTTTTGTCCTCCTGAACAGACTGATCGACGCAATACTGTTCGGAAATAGCGGAATTGAGGTTGAAATAAAAAAAATAAGAAAAATAAACCTCAGAACTTTGTTTGACATACCAGTTATCATTCCTCAATGATTTGCTTCCTGGGAGCCAAGATAGCATCAAATATCGGAATATGACAGATATTCTTTACGGTTGGCAGGTTTGGGTTGACGGTTGGTAGCTATTTTTTCATGGTTTGATCTCCACCAGGAGGTCATCTTTCATGACATTTGTATTTGCCTTTGCAGAAATCTTAACAACAGTGCCGTTTGCAGGTGATAATATTTCATTCTGCATCTTCATTGCTTCGAGTATTACCACAGGTTCTCCTCTCTGAACCACACTGCCTTCTCTGACCAGGACATCAATTATCTTTCCGGGCATTGGTGCCTTTACAAAAGCAGCAGTTGCCTTTCCTTTCTGAGCATTAAGTACTTTCATCCTCTGAAGGGAGAATGGTGTCTCAACAGTAAAAGTATAACTTATATCGTTGAAGAGTATCTCAAACTTATTCTGACGTGAACGTACAATCTCAACCGGATATTTCCTGTTTTTCCACAGAATATAGGTACCTAATTTTTCATCAGCCTTCAGCTTCACTTCATAGTCACGTTTGCCTATCCTGATTGACTGCCTGAGAGGCAATGTAAAACTGAATTGCCTGTTTTCAGACGAGATAGCGTAGAGTTTCTTTTTCTGGAGTTTATCGTTTGCCATTGTCAGAATCGTTTAAAATTGACTAATTCGTTTATTCAGAAGCCAGGGATTCATTTCCTTTCTGAGCTTGTGATCGATAATCGCATTTTCGTCACTGAGATTTTCGTCAATGAACAGCTTTATCGCAAGCCATGCAGCAAGCATCTCTTCATATTCAGCATTGAAATAGAATTTTTCAATATCCTTTTCAATAAATGCAGTAGTGAAACTTCCATTCTGGAATTTTGGATGTCTGACGAGCATCCTGAAGAAGGGAAGCGTGGTCTTGGTTCCTTTTATCCAAACCTTATCAAGTGCCATCTTTGTATTTTTCAGAGCTTCTTTTCTGTCATTCCCTTTTACAATAAGTTTAGCTATCATAGAATCATAGCTGGCAACTATCGAAGATCCTCTCTGAACTCCTGTATCAACCCTTACGTAAGCATCGGAGGGCATGCTAAGGCTTTCAATTCTCCCGGGATCAGGGGCGAACCCTGACTGAACGTCCTCTGCATTGATCCTGCATTCAATTGCCCAGCCATTAAGCTTAATATCCTCCTGTTTGAACTTAAGAGCCTCCCCGTTGGCAATGCGGATCTGCTGTTCAATCAGATCTATACCTGTTATGACTTCGGTAACCGGATGTTCGACCTGTATCCTTGTATTCATTTCCATGAAATAGAAATTCTTGTCCGAATCAAGAAGAAATTCTACTGTTCCGGCTGAGAAGTAATTTACTGCTTTTGCGATCTGTATAGCCATACTGCCCATCTTCTTCCTTAGCTTTGGATCAAGTGCCCCTGATGGAGCCTCTTCAAGCAATTTCTGATGCTTTCTCTGGATTGAACATTCCCTTTCACCAAGATGTACGATATTGCCTTTTGTGTCACCGAGTATCTGAAATTCGATATGTTTAGGATTTTCAATATATTTTTCAATAAATACAGAAGGATCGTTAAATGATTTCTCTGCCTCCTTGCTGGCAATGATGAACATTTTCTCCATCTCCTCAGACTTTCGGACAATTCTCATGCCTCTTCCGCCACCTCCGGATGCTGCCTTGATAATAACAGGGTATCCGATCTTTTCTGCAATTTTTACTGCCTCTTCTTCGTTTGCTATGTTACCCTGACTGCCCATTGCCATTGGTATTCCGTTCTGAAGGGCAAGGTTACGGGCTATTGTTTTATTTCCCATTTTATATATTGCATCGGGGGAGGGGCCAATAAAAATAATATTGTTATCGATGCACTTCTGGGCAAAGTATGCGTTTTCAGCAAGAAAACCATAGCCTGGATGAACAGCATTGGCTCCTGTTTTCTGCGCAATCGAAATAAGCTTCTCAATGTCAAGGAACACAGGTATCTCGGAAGAGTCGTCGGTATTGTCGAAGATTACATCAGCCGATGCCAGATACATTGCATTTGGTTCCACTGCTGTTTTTACAGCAACTGTCTCGATCTTCATCAGGCGTGCAGTTTTCATAATCCTGACGGCGATCTCGCCACGGTTTGCTATTAATATTCTTTTTATTTTCATATTTTTATTTTTCTGCTTCTAATATTAACAACCTGAACCCATCTTCCTTCCGCCTTCCGCCTTCAGCCTTCAGCCTTCAGCCTTCAGCCTTATAACGGCATATTCCCATGCTTTCGGGCAGGTACTTTCACCCACTTATTACTTAATGCATCCAGAGCGGAGATTACTTTTTGCCTGGTCAGTGCGGGATCAATAACTTCATCTATATAACCACTCTCATCAGCAATGAATGGGTTTGCGATCTTGTCCCTGTATTTTTTCACAAGTTCCTTTTTCAGTTCCGCCGGATTCTCTGATTCTGCCAGTTCTTTCCTGTAAAGAATAGCAACAGCTCCATCGGGTCCCATAACTGCAATTTCTGCTGAAGGCCAGGCATAGTTAAAGTCGCCTCCCAGGAATTTGCTGTTCATAACAATAAATGCACCACCATAAGCTTTTCGTAGAATTATTGTTATTTTCGGAACAGTTGCTTCACTGTAGGCAAACAGTAGTTTTGCACCATGTCTAATTATTCCGGCATGCTCCTGGTCTACTCCGGGGAGGAAGCCCGGAACATCCTCAAATGTAAGTATCGGAATGTTAAAAGCATCACAGAATCTGATAAATCTTGCTCCTTTAACTGATGAATCTATATCAAGGACTCCTGCCAGTACTTTAGGCTGGTTTGCGACAATGCCGATAGTTCTACCGTTAAGACGGGCAAATCCTGTCACAAGGCTTGCACCAAAAAGCTCTGAAGTCTCAAAGAAGCTGTTCCTGTCGGTAACCTGGTTAACAATGTCCCGTACGTCGTAAGCCTTGTTAGGGTCATCAGGAACAATGTCCCGGAGTTTCTCATTAAAATTAGGTATTGCACCATCATCATGTACAACCGGCGGATCCTCAACATTATTTGAAGGAAGATAAGCAAGAAACTTCTTAAGCGCCAGAATTGTATTTTCCTCATCATCATAGATCATCTGGGCAACACCACTTTTCCTGGCATGAACCTCAGCACCTCCAAGCCCGTCAGATGAAACCTCTTCGTTAAGGACTTCCTTTACCACATTGGGTCCTGTTACAAACATATAGCTTGTATGATTAACCATAAAAACAAAATCAGTGAGGGCTGGTGAGTAAACAGCTCCTCCAGCGCATGGTCCCATTATAACAGAAATCTGAGGTATAATGCCTGATGACTGTATTATATTATGAAATATTGAGGCATAACCGCTCAGGCTGGCAACACCTTCCTGTATTCTTGCACCTCCGGAGTCGAGCATCCCTATTATCGGAGCTCCCATCTTGAGAGCCATTTCCTGGACTTTTGTGATCTTTCTTGAGTGAATCAGGCCCAGAGAACCTCCCATGATTGTAAAGTCCTGGGCATAAGCAAAGACTAGTCTTCCATTTACCTTGCCGTGACCGACAATCACTCCGTCACCATATTTCCGGTCGATTTTGCCAAACTCAACAGGTGTGGCTGCCGGTGTAACAAACGCATCTATCTCCTCAAAAGTCCCTTTGTCAAAAAGCAGACTTACCCGTTCCCAGGCTGTAAGTTTTCCTTTTACATGCTGCTTTTTAGCCTGTTCGGGACTATATTGTTTTTTAAGAGCCTCCTGTCTTTCAACAAATGCCTTATAGCTTTTACCTGATAGATCCATAACCCGTTATTTTTGCGAGGTCAAAATTAGTCAATATCGCGGTAATTCCAAAACCGGGAATCGACCGTATTTTTACCCTTATAGTTAAAGTAAAGGTAAACAGATAATTGTGAGAATAAAAAATTCGACCAGCTATAGTTATTAACTATTGAGGTTTAGTAAGTGATTACTAAACAGGTTTAAAAAGTCCGGCTTCATTTGATCCAAGCATACCGGCCTTCATGCTGATTTCACTTGCCCTGAAAAGTCCATTGATCATTTTCTGGTTTACAACAGGGTAATGGTACATCGATTCAAGCTTATCACCAATGTATTCAAGATCCTCATCCGTCGTTTTCCATTTGCGTGAACTGAATACTGTCAGATCAAGTGGTCTGGAATAGGAGCGAAGTGATTTTTCCCCGTTAAGGTTGAAGTAGAAATCAAAATATGACATAATCAGCTCTCTTACTGATCGGTATACAGGTTCACGATATCGAAGGGTTGTAAAGTTCGATTTTGCAACGGATCCCCAGTGTCCATTTTTTTTGAAAACTGCAATTACATGGTCATCATCGTTCCATGCTTTCATGTCAACCAGGAGAGGTTTGTAGCCATTGAACTCGAGGCAGGCTGCTGAAAAAAGTGCTCCCTCAAAACAATGGGCTGACCGCTTTCTAATTACCCATCGCGGTGACCGGCATTCAGGATTTGGATTATAGTCAATTGAATCAAGGAAAACCTGTATTTTATCCGGATCAGATAAAGTTTTCAGGAATCTGGTCTCTTCTGCTGTCCAATCCATATAAAAAGGCTAAAGGCTAAAGGCTTAGGGCTAAAGGTTTCCGGTTAATAAAATATCAATTCTCATATCTCATATCTCATATCTCATATCTCACCCCTCACCCCTCATCCCTCATCCCTGATGCCTGACGCCTGTATCATATCAGTCTGTTAATTATCTTCTGCATCTCATTGTACTGCCTCTCCATGCTCATGACAAGCTTAAGCTGGGCCTTTGTGCGTTGCAGGTTATGCATTTCATGATGGATCTTGAAATAGTTGTCGCCGTCAATAAAGTCAGTAAGGAAGCGTACGCCTATCGTGTATGTAATAAGTTTTGGTGCAAATGCCAGGTATTCTTTCTCGGTATCATTGAGAGTTTTACCTGTTTCTGAAAGGTAGCCCTCTGCATATGACTCAAACAAACTGATATTCATTTCTACTTTCGAAAGATCTTTTTCATCTTCGGCAGCTGTATTTGTAACAGTCCTTATTGCATCTCCAAAATCATAATGAACATATCCCGGCATCACAGTGTCAAGATCAATAACACAAAGTGCCTTATCATTCTCATCAAGCAGAATATTGTTAAACTTTGTGTCATTATGTGTAATCCTGAGGGGAATTTTACCAGCTCTGCCCAGCTTAAGTATTGTTTTCATCTCTTCACCTCTGCTGAGATATTCGTGTATTACCTCTTTGAGGCCGGATACCCTTCCTGCGGGATCATCTTTGATCTTCTGATTCAGTATGACCAGACGGTTCTCAATATCGTGAAATTTTGGTATAGTCTCGAACAATGGTCCACCGGGCATATCTGCAAGCATCGCCTGGAAACGGCCTATGGCCTTTCCTCCTTCAAAAGCCTTGTCGTTGCTGTCGACAATATTATATGAGCGATGATTTGATATGAAGATGTATACTCTCCAGAAATTTCCATCCTTATCAACAATCCAGCTTTTACCATCTTTTGCAGGAATGAGTGAGAGGCATTCCCTTTTGATATTCGATCCGGGTATCTTGCTTAATTTCCTGCTGAGGTGTACAGTTACCCT
The DNA here is from genome assembly GCA_964387565.1 of uncultured Rikenellaceae bacterium. GTDB lineage: Bacteria > Bacteroidota > Bacteroidia > Bacteroidales > VadinHA17 > LD21. The sequence goes on from CAYLYN010000007.1 coordinate 12,182, forward strand.
TTCAATGTTGTTCTGAAGTTCTGGTATGTTTTTAAATATCTTGTTATTAAGACGCTGAAGTATATAATCATCCTTGTCGCTTTCCCTTGTCTGCACCCGGAATGTATCATGGATATGACCGCTTCCGTAGGGTTCTCCGGAAAGGTATGTGCCTTCAGCAGAAAATTGTCCGAATATCTCTTCAAGGTTATAATTCATTTTCTTCCTGCTTTATGACCAATAAAGGCATAATAAGCTATAATAAAGTATGACGGGACACAAATCCAATAAGCAGCCTGGGTTGAGAAGTTATCTGCAAGTTTACCGTAAAGAAGCGGTAAAAGTGCTCCTCCGGCAATAGCCATAATCAGAAGTGCTGATGCAGTTTTTGTAAATCTTCCCAGTCCGGCAAGGGTAAGTGGCCACATAGCAGGCCATACAAGGGCATTGGCAAGACCAAGCAATGCAACAAAAAGAACAGTTAGCGGCAATTCCATTGTGATGCCTCGGAAGGTCATAATATCAATAAATGGCATATTAAAGCTTAAATGTTCTGGTGTAAATATTGCACCGAGAGAGAATAATATTCCCAGTACCGCGCTTGCCTTAAGTGCTGTGACCTGAGTGAAAACTCTAGGTATAAATGCAATTCCGCAAATATATCCGATTATCATTCCGAACAAAGTAAGCGAGGTATAGTACTTTGCAGACTCCATTGAAATACCAATTGACTGCCCGTACCTGATAATACTGTCACCTGCAATAACTTCAACACCTACATAGAAGAAGAGGGCAATAATACCCAGTATGAGATGAGGGAACTGCCAGACACTTGTTTTATTTACGTTAGACTCGCCAACAGATGGATCTTCAGCATCGGTGTCAACTTCCGGGAGGTGTGCAAAGCGCAGCAGCAATCCCAGCAAAACAAGTGTAACTGCCATTACAATATAAGGCCCGATAACACGTCCTGCCAGCTCATCCAGGATACCTGCACGGGCAACAGACTCAGTAACCTCAGCAAGCTTCGCTTCGAGTACTGCAGAATCTTTGAGGATAAAATGTGAAAGTATTATAGGAGCAATTGCTCCGGCAAATTTATTTGCAATCCCCATTATGCTGATACGTTTTGCAGCGCTTTCAGGGGGGCCTAAAATTGTAATATATGGATTTGATGCAGTCTGGAGGAGAGCCATTCCTGTACCTTCAACAAAAAGACCGAGAAGAAACAGGCTGAAGGTCCTGGTCATAGCGGCAGGAATAAAAATCAATGCTCCTGCGGCCATTATCCACAAACCAATTGACATCCCGCTCTTGAAACCTGTCTTCTTAAGTAAGGCAGAGGATGGCAAAGCCATTACAAGATATGAAATGTAAAAGGCAAAGGTTACAAAGTAAGCCTGGAAATCAGATAATTCACAGGCTGTCCTCAGGAACGGAATCAGGATTCCGTTAAGCCATGTTACAAATCCAAAAAGAAAAAAGAATACACCTATAATTGCAATAGCAAATATATAGTCCTTCCTGCTTATATCACCAGATGCATTGCTTGTAGTCATAATTTATATGTTATAAGAGGTTAATTATTTTTGATGGATTCAAAACTAATCTTTTTATCTAATCATACAAAAAAAAAGGCTAATTAGTTATTAGTACTTAACGGCTACCGGCTGCCGGAGATCTCCCTGGATCTGGCTCCAAGGTAGCCACCATGATGACGTTTTGCATAGTCTGCTGCAGTAAACCCGATCTTTTCCATGAGGAGTACAACAAGTGCGTCACCAATAACAGTCATTACAGTTGTTGAGGTGGTAGGAGTGAGGCCTAAGGGACAGACCTCCTTTGGATTACCTGTGTATATATGGCATGCAGCTTTTTCAGTAAGAGGAGCGGTTTCGTTTCCTGTAATTACAATGACGGGAACCTCAGGAAAAAGGTTGTCTTTAAGATTTATAAGTTCAATAATTTCTCTTGTTTTTCCAGAATTTGAGATCACCAGCATTACGTCATTTTGCTGAAGGATGCCCAGGTCGCCATGCTGAGCTTCGCTGGGGTGAAGGTATGTTGCAGGGGTTCCTGTAGAACTGAAGGTGGTTGCAATGTCATGAGCAATCTGACCGGCTTTACCCATTCCGCTTGTAACAAGTTTGCCATTCTTCCTGTGAACATGGTCATAAATTAACTCTACGGCTGCATTAAAATTATCAGTTATCGGAATATTTTTAATTGCAGCAGCTTCATTATAAAAAATTTTCCTGATTCTCTCTTTCATAATTAACTCAAAAATAAACTTTTCCAAAGGTATCAAAAAAAACATCCCGGAAATCTGAAGTTTTATTTTTCAGATTATATTATGATCTCGATTTAAAGTTACATTTGTTATATCAACTCAAATAATATTCAGATGTCTTTTTTCTATGAAACAGATCCGGTGACTAATCAGAAGATAAGCTCACAGACATATATTGTTGCAACTGCATTTCTCGCACTGTTCGGGATAGTTGGTTTTGCATATTATGGATTGCCATTCTTTTACGATTTTATGGTAAAGGAGTATGGCTGGTCGAGAACGATAGTAACATCAGGAAATGCTCTGGGAAAGCTTATAGTAGGACCTCTTTTTGGTTTTATAGCCGGATGGATGATCGACAAATACGGCCCCAGGAGACTTATGTTATCCGGTGTTCTTATGATGGGAGTCGCACTCATCGGGTTGAGTTTTTCTGACAACCTGGCGATGTTTTATCTGTTTTATGTCTTCAATGCACTTGGATATGTTTGCGGCGGACCTCTGCCAAGCCAGGTACTGATATCGCGGTGGTTTGACAAGAACAGAGGAAAGGCTATGGGGATAGCATATCTTGGCATTGGTACAGGAGGTGCCCTGGTGCCTCAGATAGCAGCAGGACTTGAGAAAACTGTAGGATGGCATAATGCACTTGCATCACTTGGAGTGTTGATAATACTTTTTGCATTTCCGATGGTATATTTCATTAAAGGTTCTTCCGTTAAATCTGAAACAAACGAGAAAAAGGACCAGTCAGTTCCTATAAAAGCAATCCTTACAGACAGGAATTTTTATCTTCTTGCACTGGGCAGTATGTGCTCAATAGGAGCAGTTGGAGGAGTTGGTCAGCACCTTAAATTATACCTGCGTGATATCAACTACACCCAGGCAGAGGCTGCAAATGTAATGTCTTTCGTACTTCTGTCAAGTCTTGGTGGTCGTTTGCTTATGGGCTGGCTGGCTGATATCTTTCGTCGTAAGTATGTGATGATGTTGATATACTTAATTGTAGCATCTGCTATTCCTCTGCTTCTGATGCCTGACTTCGCAGGAAGGATATACATCTTTGCGATTATTTTCGGGATCGGACTTGGTGGTGATTATATGATAATACCATTGATGGCAGGAGACCTTTTCGGAATCAGAGCCCTGGGGCGTACTATGGGAATAATACTGGTTGCCGATGGAGTTGCCGAATCAATGTTCCCGATGCTTGTTGGTGCTTTGCATGATTCTGCAAAAAGCTATTCCCCGGGATTTATAGTTCTCATCTGCGTAGCACTTGCAGGTGCCGTTATAATCTCGTTCCTTCCAAAAACGAGGAGGGGAGAGGAGTATAGTTCGTAAGACCGGCTACCGGTTACCGGCAAAGGGCGACCGGTGACCAGCAACACGCAATTTTCTGTCTCCGAAGTTTCAAAGAAGGAGCACCGCAACTAATTAAGGCTATGTGCTGCCTTCATATAAGCTAACATATTGGTTACATCAGTATCAGGAGGAACTTCACATCCTGCTGATACGATTCCTTTCTTTCCGGTATCGATCCAGCATTGCTGTACACTCTCTTCAATAACCTTGCTGCTGCCATTCATTATAACTGATACCGGATCACTGTTACCAGAAGGGACCTGTCCTTCGGGGAAGAGATCAGCATAACCAGCCATCGATCCGACAAGATGATCTATATCAACAATATCTGCACCAGTTTTAACCATATCAGGTAATATACCGGATGTGTTTCCGCAGATATGGAGTTTAACTTTTGCGCCCAGGGAATGAATATGATCAACAATAGCTTTTTCAAGAGGGAAAACAAACTCCTTGTAAAGATCAGGGGAAATGAGCGAACATACTGCATCACCCATTCCAATGCAGTGTGCACCTGCTTTTACCTGGGCTTCTGCAAATATAATTGCATTTTCAGCAATGATCGCCAGGGCTTTCCGGATCTCTTCAGGATTTTCATACAGATCCATACAGGCAGGTGAAACATCCCTGAGGTCACAATACTCAGCAAGAGGACCTTCAACCCATCCGCAAATGAACTGAGTGTTGCCAACCAGTCTGGAGAATTCCCTTACCTCATTCACCCTTGATTTTAATCTGGAATGATCATTGACATTAAAAAGCTTCAGTTTGTCAATATCTTTAATGTCGTTAATGAGCCATTGAGTGACCTGAGGCAGGTTGTTCTCAGGGTATGACAGGCCCACTCCATATGCCGAGGCCTCCGCATACGGATCAGACATAACATTGACCCAGTCGTATGAAAAATCAGATGCACATTTAATGTTTGCCTCTACTTTCTTTGTATAATCAAGACAAAAGTCCCTGTATTTAATACCTGCATATTTTGCAGCAAGTCGCATCAGGATAGGGTGAAATGGCGGCCTGTCAACCTTCATCCCTCTTATAAAATCCTCTGTTCTTTGCAAAGAGTTCATATCATATCAGTTATTTGTTGTCGAATTGTGTAAGGTTAAGCATCGGATCAAGCCTGGCATTGGAATTTTTTAGTTCATCCCAACCCATAGTCTCACCTGCAATTGCAGCCTCCCTGCCCAGAATAGCAGTCAGAGCCGACTCTGCCCCCGAACGTGCCTGGTTGAGATAATTACCTGTTTCTATGCTCTTTATGAAGGCTATTTCTTTATTCTTGTCAGCATCCTGAAGAGCTGACTGAAAGGCACCTGCATTTCTTTGCTCAGCTGTCAGTGGAGGAGCTCCTGCTTTTGGAATACCTGAATCCCAGGGATTATCTCCATTTATGAAGACCCCTCCTGAATAATGAGCTTCGGCAGTTCCCTTAGTGCCAATAAATTTAGCGCACACATCACCAAAACTTGTGCCGAACTGGACAGCATGGACACTCACATTAATGCCCGGATACTGGTACACTACCTGGAAATGTTTCCAGGTATCACCAAAGGTCTGAGTCGCATCCTTTCCCCCGATACCGCTTGCATTTAAAGGTAGTTTGTTAACAGCCCAGTTGCAAACATCAATCATATGTATAGCCTGGTCAAGCATGGTGCCTCCTGACAGTGCATGGAAATGATACTGATTCCTGATCCTGATCTCGTCCCATGACATACCTTTTGTATCTTTCGGGTCGAGCCTTGTTGCAAGGTAGCAGAGATGAACGTTGAGAACTTCGCCAATATCTCCTTTCTGAATTCTTTCTACCATTTGAACATAAGGTGTTGCATGGCGGATCTGAAATCCTATAACCATGCTTAGCTTCCCGTTGTATATGTTTCCGATATGTTCCACCTTCCTGCATCCTGCTACATCAGGTGCAGCAGGTTTTTCACAATAGATATGTTTTCCGGCATGTGCTGCAGCTTCAAAATAATCTGCATGAGTATAAGCAGGGGAAGAGATTAGTACTGCATCAACATCTTTGTTGGCAAGCAACTGTTGATAACATTTTGAACCTGTATATGTATTTGTGCCGGAAATTGTAGGAAAGCCTTTCTTTTTATTCTGTTCATCAAGCAACTTTTTTGCAGCTTCGAGCTTATCAGTGAAGAGGTCTGCCATTGCTATGATATTAATATTAGTATGTTCTGACATTGACCTGATCACAGTTGTTCCACGTCCGCCACACCCGATTATTCCCATTCTTATTGCAGAGTTTGCCTGTGAACCGAATGCTGTTTTAGGACTAAGAATTGTGACTGCTGAAATGGCAGCACCACTCTGTAAAAAATCTCTTCTTTTCATATAGTTTTTCTTTAAATATATCTAATCAAATTTTATATAAATATCCTCATTTTTAAGCTGTTACCTTAAGCCTGAATCTCTATCTGCCCTGAAAATTACTTCGTGAGTATGAAGAGCGTCTGCCAGGCTGGTGAGTGGCATCTCTTCTCCCCGGTCAACCGACTGGAAAAATGCTTCAAACTGTTTCTGGTATGGATGATCAGAGACATCTCCGGAATCAAGCATTTTCATCGACAACTCACTCCATTTCCCTTTGTCAAGGCCCACCATCTTTGTTGAATAGAATTTGTTATCAAGAAGACTCCCTTCACTTCCGACAAGATGAACATGAAAATAGTAGGGTTGCAGACAATCAATAACAGATGCCACTTTCCCAATGCTTCCATTTCTGAATTTAAGCACTGTCACAGATGTTGTGGGATACTCGTATCTGGCGAAATCAACATTCTTTGAACTGGCTGAGAAGCTGCTAACCTTTTCTACTTCTGTTCCCATGCATAGAAGTAAAGCATCGAGGGCATGACAGCCGGCAGATAAAAGGCTGCTTCCTGCCGAATCTTTTTTTACATTCCAGCGGAATTGTCCGTACCATGGCCCTATACCATGGTAATAATCGATTTCACCATAGTGTATCTCTCCAAGCAATCCATTGTCAATAAGTGCTTTTGTTGTCAGAAACTGGCTTGAATAACGGCATTCGAAGCACACACAGGTTTTTACACCTGATTTGTCAACAGCATCCTTTACTGCAAGACAATCCTCCCATGTAAGAGCTACCGGTTTTTCTATAATCAGATGCTTTCCTGCTTTTGCAGCCATTATTGCCTGCCTTGCATGGTCGGCAGGATAACTGGTTATCGAAACTATATGAATCTGAGGATCTGAAAGCATTTCTGACAGATCCGTAAAACATCTTATATTTCCGCCATGACGTGTATTCAGCTCCATCGCATCAAGTTTGCGTGAAGAACAAACTGCAGTCACCTGTGCCCATTCTGTTTTATTTATAGCTTCAATATGTGCACCGGCCGCCCAGCTGTACCCAATAATTCCAACGTTGTATTTTTTCATGATTTCGAATATTTTATCATATTGTTCGAAAAATTATCTGTTTAATAATGGCTCTCCTTCTGCAATGATTGTTACCTGCACTCTTGAATTTAAATTACCATTTCCGGTGCATTTGAATGATATATCATTTTCTCCATGCTTAAGTTCCGGAACAGCTCCTTTTACTTCCACATCCTTAATAAATTCGCCTTTGGGTCCAAAGAGTTTACAGTTTTTATCTGAAAAGAACTCAAGGTACATTCCTGATTCTATTTTACAGATCAGGGTTAAAGTTTTTCCATCAACAGTTATTTCAGGATTTTCTATTACCTGTGGTACGAGTTGAAGTGCTTTGATCTGTCCGATAAGACATTCTGTTTCTCTCCCTCCAGGCAGGTTGTTGTACCATAGCTGGATCTTGTCGATATTATTAAAAAGAACAGTATGACGGTATGAGTCATACACATAGAACCCTGAATCGGGCCATATATAATTGCTGAACTCTGAAGATTCAATTTCAACAAGCTCAAAGTATTTCCATCCTGTAAAATCGATTTTAATAAAATGATCCCCCCTTGCTCCATGAGAGAGGTGTTTTGGACTTTCAAGCCTGATATTTAGCAGCTGACCATTACCATCTCCCTTCACCCATAAACCTAAGCCCTGGTTGTTACTGAGATTCGTTGCAGTGTCGAATTTCTTCTCCATCCTGACCCAGAGACCTTCAGTTGGTTCAATGCCGGTTGTGCTTGCTTTGAAAGCGCCTGCTGCAGAGCCATCAGGCGCTCTTTCATCTGCTTTTTCTATTGATGCTGTAATTTCTTTTGCACTTCCAGAGAGATTAAACCCGTTACTTTTGTTAAAATCAGCTATTGTAATAGATGACTGGTCATTGAGTTTTTTAACTGTCATCAGTGGTTCTATCCTGAATTTTACTGGTTGATTTTCAAAAGTATTTTGTGTTTTCCATGTCGATGATGGATGATCAGTTCCTTCAACTTTGTGCTTAATGTAAGATACAGGTTTGAGATTCCATTCGCCTTCCCCGGTACTTATAAGTGTGAATTCCTTCCCTGCCTCTCTTAAGAGTGCCCTTATAGAATCGCTGAAATAGCCTGCATGCCTGAGTTCCTCGTACTGCCTGATCTTTTCAGTTATCCTGCTGAAGAGAGGATTTGCTTCAAGAGTCTTTTCATCAACACCTCCAAGCATGGAGAGCCCTGCGTTGTTTCCAAGCATTCTGCAACACAGGTATTCAATATCATCCATAAATGTTGGTTCAACCTGAGGTGGATTCCAGGTCTGGTTACCCCACCAGCCGAAATGCAAGGGCAGGAGTAATCCTCCGTTCTCTGCAGAGGCATATTTTGATATCAGGGGGTAGTGACCTCTCCACAGACCATGTTCATTCTCATTTGATTTTATACTCTGAGGGTAGAACAATCTGCCTGTCTTTATTGCAGCGGAGTGTATGTCGATGAATCTCTTATATCCGCGCAAAGGCCTGTCCCATGCCTGCCAGCGCGACCGGTAGTGCCACCAGTGGTGTGCCATGGAGCTCATCTCCATCCCGACAGGTTTCTTCAGGTTCTTTGCCACCTCAAATATGAATTTCGTTCCATAGTACCAGAAATACTCCTCACCTCCGAGTATGTCGCTGCCGTCAATAGCATCGAAGTAAATTCCGTCAAAGCCACAGTCACTAACAATAGCTGCAGTGTGAGCTGCAATTTCCTGAAAAAGCTTAGTCTCAGGACCAGGTACAAACCTTCCGAACATCTCTCTGAGATGGAATGCACTATCCCTTTCCGCATGTGCGGAAATGGTTGTATTGTTTGCCCCTCTCCGGCATCCGGTAAATTTGTATGGTGCAGTGCGGGTGACATCAGTGAATTCAATCAGTTCTTCGCCAATTCTAAGTGTCCTGCTGTTCCTTACAAAGAAACCTGTAATAGTTGAAATGTCCCGGGTGCTTTCATTTACAATAATCTCAGTATCAGAGATTGAAACCGGCTGTGCAAGGCTGAATGAAGTAAAATATCCGAGATCACTGCTTGGTACAGGTGTTACATAATTTGTGTTTTTATCAATGAAGAAGGCATAGGTGTGGAATATTGCGGAGATTCCTGCTTCATGAAGCTTCTCATTTATCCTTTTGAAGGTATCCCATCCATCTGGCCATTTTTCTCTGTTAAGTTCGAAATCCCCAAATCTGAAAAATTCGCCTCCGCCGTGATTGTCAATCTGGTTAAAGCCAAGGCTCCTGCACATTTTAATCCATTCATCTGTTGTTGCTTCAGTAAGTGTTCCGAAATTCATAAGGTAAGATCCATATCCTTCCCGGCTCAGCTGTGCCCAGGCACCTCCTTTGTCAGAGAAAGGTACATTTTCTGCTGCTGACATTATATCTCTGATAACCGGTAAAATCTCTTTCTGAGGCACTCCGATAATAGTCACTTCTGCCCCCTCAATACCAAATTTTCTGTAACATGTCGCCCAGAGGTTACTTTGAAGCGCAGGCAGTTCGCGAACCCTTGTGAACAGGTTTTTCGAAAGTGCACAAGCCGCAAATGGTTCATATGGCATCCCTTCGAGCTTTAAAGGGACATTAAGGAAAGTTAAGGATTCTGCAGCGCCGTTAAACTCCGAAACTGTAAGTGTAATACTTTTGCTTTGCCGGCTGATCTTTATTGAAGCCGAAACATTTGCATCACTGAAACTTAACAGTAGCCTGTTTCCTTTCCTTCTGACAGATGATACTCCATACTCAACCTTATCTTTAGTGACAGTTGCACAGATGGATTTCCTCTCAGTATCAAGATAATCAACACCTGATCTCTTATCTGTGAAGTGCAGGTTGGTTCCGGATTTATCGATCTCGTAACTGAAATACCTGTTTTCAAGGACAATGCTCTCATCAGAGCACGATGAAAAAAGAAATATTTTAATAAGCAGGAGCAATGATACTGTTAACGATCTGCTCCTGTGCACCTTAATCCTCTTGTTTTGTGATATCTCGATCATACTATGAAGGTTCAACTCTGACGAGGTATTTACCGGGCTTTAAAATAAGCTTGTCTGAATTTCCCGGATCCGGCTTATATCCTGATCCCGATGTCTCTGAAATTGTCAATTTCTGCCTGTCGCCGACCTGGATGATGGCAGTTGCCTCTGTACCCACCGGGACTTCAAAGTAATACTCATGATTATCCTTTCCTTTGTTTTCCCAATCCGACACGATTTTGCCATAAGGAGAATTGTATGAACATTTTACGCTTTTGAGACCATCAGGTGTTTTGGGTGAAAGGCTGAATTTTTCAAATCCTGGATTTTCCGGAGATGGCTGTATGCCGCCAAGCCACCGGAAATACCACTCCGTAACTGTTCCGAACATAGGGTGACAGTTTGAATATACATTATCACTCTCTTTCCATGTCTCCCATATTGTTGTTGCGCCCCTGTCAATCATGTGACCCCATCCCGGGTAATCAGTGCTGCTTACAATTTTGTAGACATCATCTATTCTGCCTGCCTCCGATAATGCTTCAAGTATATACTTGGTTCCAAAGATACCGGTCGTGAAATGACCTGAGGGCCCTTTTTTTACAGCTTTCATCAGTGAATCGACTGCTGCATCTTTTTCATCAGCCGGAATTATGTCATAATATAGCAGAGTGGCGAATAGTGTTTGTTTATTTATTGTATCGGGTATTGATTCGTTCCAGTACATTTTTAGCATCATATTTTTTAACCGTATTGCCAGCATTCTGAACCTCTCTTCATTTTCACTGTCACCCATGATTGAAGCAAAATGTGTCATTATCCTGGCGCAGTCAAGGTAATGTGTTGTTCCGATCAGCTCAACAGGTACTTTCTGTAATGCTTCATGATCGGCAAGACCTGATCTTACAATTCCTTCGGGATGTAGTCTGGCAACTTTTTCCATCCATTGAAGATCAAGGTCGTAAAGCTCTCTTATCAGACTGGTATCATTATAGTACAGCAGCAGCTTGTTTTGTGTAATAAGAAATGCTGATTCCCAGCTTACACCGCAATATACTATTCCGACAAAGGGCGCTGTATCGATAAATGTTGTGTCGTTCATAGCATCAACCCAGTCATACACAGATTTACGGTAAAATGCCTGCATATCATAATTATATATGAACGACTCTGATGTGGCATTCAGGTCTCCTCCGTATCCGAATTTTTCACGACCCGGGCAATCAGACTGCACACTTATCAGATTATCTGTAAAAGTCCTTCTTGTAGCGTCCTGAATTTTGTTCAGCAGGTTATCTGAACACAAAAATGTTCCTGAGGTCTCAACATTGGTGTTGAATGCAAAACCTTCAATGTCATTTAATTCTGGTTTGTATTTCAGACCTGCTATTTCAATGTACCTGAAAATGTGAAAGGTGAATGATGGCGAATACCACACCTCACTCTTTTCACCAAAAATGTACATATCTGTTTGCCATGCAATATCCGGTGCACCGTCTCCTGCCATCCCTTTTCTTTTTATCTGGCCGCAGACGCTGGTCATAGGGTTGAGCTCCCCGTTTTCGTAAATCCGCTCGCCAAATCTGAAACTTATTGTATCTCCCTTACTGCCCTTCAGCCTTATTTTATACAGGCCGGTATAATTTACACCCATGTCAACCACATATCCGGATGGTGCCTGTTTTACTGACACAGGGGAGATGGTGGCGGTTATCTGTACAGCCGGGAAGAATGCTTTCTGAAGATTAGCGCCGGGGCCAATACTTTCAACTGATTCAGCCCATTTTGCATCATCATAATCAACGGTTGTCCAGCCTTCAGGTTCTTTGCTTCCGTCATAGACTTCTCCAAGATAAACATTGTTTTTTCTTACAGGTCCGTAAGAAAATTTCCAGTTATGATCTGTAATTATCTCTTCAGTTTTACCGTTTTCATACAATATTTCGAGCCTTGCAATGAATTCAGGTTTTCTTGCATTTAGTTCTTTCCTGAGATTGTACTTCCCAAACATCTTCATTGGTAGTGGATTGTAAAATCCGTTGCCGAGGGTAACTGCAATAATATTTTTCCCGGTTTTCAGATTATCCGAAAGGTCATATTCTGTATAATATATCCTTTTGTTATGGTTGGTCCAGGCAGGATCCAGGATATGTTTCCCGATTCTTTCACTATTGATATATGAAGTGTAATATCCGCCGGCAGTAATAAAGAGAGTTGCCGATTTTACTTTCTCTTTTACAATAAACTTTCTGCGGAAAAGAGGTGCAGGGAGGTCTCCATACATCTCAGCATCATCTGTCGGCCATTCCCTGTCATCAGTAATCCAGAGAGCTTTCTTCAGTTCACCATGTTTACTTTCAAACGGTGAATTTTTCTTATCTCCACACCCTGAAAATAGTAATGTGTTGATTATCAATATATATATTAATCTGTTATTCAAGGTGTTAGCTTTAAGATATTAATAATTAAAATAAAAACATTTCAGGATCTGATACTCCCCTCTCCACGCTGCTGAGCCTGACGAAGCACGCCCCATGCTCCATGCCCCCCGCTCCATGCTCCACGCTGCTGAGCCTGACGAAGCACGTCCTACTTATGCGTATCCCGGCCTTCCCAGCCACTTTTGCCTTCATCCATGAATACCTCCTGAAGAGTTTTTGATACTCTTTCATCAACCTCCTCGATGAGCTGTATCCGCAATGGATTTGTCAGGCGTTTATGCCATTCAACTACAGGTTCATATGGTGTACTGCTTTTGTCAGTCTCAAAAATCATATATGCCCATTTTTCATAAAAAACATTTCCTTTCGGAACGGGCACTACCTGTTGCATATTTGATGAAAGGAATGGATGAGAAAGTCCTCTTGCCCAGTAAATCCATGGACCGCCTGTAATATAAAAGAATGGATTAAGCAGCCGTGTCGGATTTTCCATACCCACATTTGCATAGTCGAGCTGGATGCCTGCAAAACCTACACCCTTCTCCTTATTGAAAAATATTATCCAGGGTATGTCTGCTTCCATTTTAAGGTCGGTAAGGTCAGGCATATGCGAGACGTCATATATTATTACTGAATCCCTTACAATATCATACCATGCAGCGTGAGTCATAAGTTCACGTTTAAAGACAATCTCTGCATTTCTCAGGGCGAGAGCATTTACAGTCTCCTTTATCCTCATGCTGGTTGTACTTATGAAGTAAGGAACACCGGGATAAAATTCATATCTCACTGAGGCTTCAACCTCTTCAACGCCTCTCATGTTATCATAAACCTCACTTTTTGCAATTACAGGACCCGACATGGTCTTGATACTCTTCGGGGTTTTCCAGTCAGAGGTATGTGTCCATGCCCTGGGGGGAGTATATATCCCGGGATTCCAGTGTATTGCCCCGTTTGTTTCGAGTCTGTGGTATAGTGGGAACCCGGGACTGGTCTTCAGGTTAATCTGGTCGAGATGGCCCGATGTTGGATGGAGGGCCACTTCTATTTTATTGTTGTCTATTTGCAGGCCCGGAGCTTCTCCCTGTACTCTTAAATCGGTCATGTATGATTTGACCATGGCATCCGGATTATTGTAGTATACAAGAAAAACCCGGCTTGATCTGGAAGGAACATCAGCAAGAAATGCAACTCTTGCTGTTACGGTTGGCAACCAGAGAGGAACCTGTCGTGTTGGTTTTCCATCCTTATCGGGCCCAAGATCATCCTCGGTAAGATATTCCATCTCGTCATATACCTGTGAAGGCACTTCTGTAATGGCATGAGTGACAGGATCAACTTCCACTACCCTGATATCTCGTGATATAGTCTGTGCTTCATCAGGATAAAATGCCAGCAGAACCTCAACAGGTTCTTTTGTCCGGTTAATTCCAGCTGTTTCACTCAATACAACCGATTTGTAGCTTTTCCATTCTCTGCTGAATAACTCAACCCCACGGGGGGCACTGACTGTTCTGCTGGAGCTGATCCATTCATCTCTGGTGGAAGCATGTGCCGATTTTTTCATCCTTACAGTGATCCTGATATTATAATCTTTCCCTGGTTCCCATTTTACCCAGCCAACAACACTGAGTTCTTTGTATAGTGTTGCATCCTGCGACATACTGTATCCTGATGGCGGTCTCTCTGACAGTGGAGGCCTGTTCAAATTTTCGTGGTCAGCATTTCTCTTCAGGTCTGTTGCCCTGAGAACCTTGCCGTCAACGGCAGCTTCAACTTCAATTATCGATTCCCTTGGAAGTTCTATATCTGCCTTAAAATGATAAAACGGGATTGCAGGTACCGGATATCCTAATTCAAGCTTTTTAATATTTAGTGTATTTGTCACTTTCGTCTTCTGGGAATATCCTGCAGTAAATATCATAAGTGACATGGATAACACTGAAAAAATCATTACTGATTTTTTTATTGATCTATACATTTTTTCATCTCTTTTTTAATGTTTCAACCTTATATCAGTTCTGTAGATTATGAACTTAAATCCTTGCGCTGTTGCACCGTTTAGCCCTTGAGCCACTGCGCCACTGTGCCACTGTGCCACTATGCCCTTCTTCCTACTGTTCAGTTACCAGGTTCCTGTTTCTCAATTCCTGAACTCCGTTCTGCCATTTACCGCCAGTACCCCACAGGTAGTATGAGAAATACATTGTAGTCTTCTGGTATATCGGTGTCCATGGCTGGAATTCAACATAATAGAAATGAGCTTCACTGTTTTTCGGATGGTTCATCCACATATGGAGGAAAAGAGGTTCTGTTACCGGGAAGGCTCCGACAAAGGTTATATTCTCCTTTTCATCATAGCCGGCATTCCATCCCTCTTTCATGAAAAAGGCTCTTCCGTAATAGTCTTCAGGTTTCATCCTATACTCGTGTATTCCATCCTTTTCAGGAACTGTAAATACATCTTCTGTCCAGTGCTTTGCACCTAGCTCAAGTATAGGTTGTGGACCAAGTACATTGGCTTCCGGATTTTTGAAAGTAAGGGCAAACTGAACCTCAAGCAATGGAGAGTTACCATAAAGGGTGAATATCTTCTCCAGTTTGTTTCCAAAATAATCGGTGCTCATCTTCACCCTTACATAATCACCTTCCTTTTTAAGTATCTCTGCATCATATACTTTATGTGTTTCCATACTTCCCTGTCCAAGAAAATCTTCAAAACCACCATAAGGATAATATCCCCTTTTCCTGAAGCTTCTCTTATCATCAGATGCTTTTTCGGGCCATAATTTAAAAAGTACATTATCATCCTTCGATTTGATGATGTATTCTATTACTCTGGCTCCCGTTGTCAGCAGGGTGATTTGTACACTGTCATTTTCCATCCTGTACTCCATTATTCCATCACTGTTGAGATCCACTTCGTATAAGTATGGTCTGCCTGTTGCCATTCCCACACCTAACTGGCTGATGTTTTCTACACCCATGGCTGATACTTTGACATTATAGCTTCCGGCAGGAACATCCAGGTCGAATGACATATTGGTAAATGACGCCCTTGCGGCAGTACATGATTTACTTGTGGAGTAAACAACTTTTTTAGGATTATTTCTCTCCAGTACCTCTACCTTTACAGGAAATGTCTGTTTATCTGTAAAATTATGAATTGCTACAGGATAAGTAACTTTTGGAGCATGTCCGTATAGCAGCTGATGTGCAGAAATTGCTCTGGGCAGGTCTAATATTGTAAGTGTGCTCTTTTTCTTTTCTCCCCATTTGAAATGCATGGCGATAGGATTTGTCTTCTTCATTGCTGAAGCCTGTGGATTAAGATTAAATTCAAGGCTTTTAGTGCTGTTTGCTGGTAATGTGACCTGGGTAGATGCACTACCTTCAATTTTAATCTCAGGGGGAAGAACTATTTCAAGTGAGCCGCTTACAGAATTGGAATAGTGATTGGTTATATTCAGTATTAGTTTATAATCTTTGGTAGAGGCATCGAGGTTAATTCTGTCGCCGAAGTACTCCTCAAGCCATATCCGGTCAATTACTAGTAGCTGAAGAGCATTTCTGTACTGGGCAGGTCCCATCATTAATCCACCGCTTAGTACTGCCACTTCACGCCTGTCCATGATTGCCTCCCAAAGCGATTTTTTTGATAACTCAGTATCTTTAGGGATAAACAGAACCATTGATTTCTCAGTCCCGCTGTATAGGTTGCCAGTAGTACTTATGAATGGAACATTTTCATTATCAATCTGTTCCTTCTGTCCTTCAGTTGCAATATAACCATCATACTTTAACAGGTCAGCTTTTCCTGACGGATCATATACCTGTCTGAATGCATATCCCTCTTTTTCATGAGCGTAGTTGATCCATGCTTCATCAGTAAACATACTTTGCACCTGTAATCCCTCATAATTCTTAAGTCCATGGATCTGTCCGAAACCAAAATCGGCAACTGCAGGGTTTTTTACTTTGGCAAGCCATTCTTTCATTTCATTCTGGGTAAGAAAATCCATGTATCCTGTGAATGTGAACCATGAGTTCCCTTCGTTCATGCCCTTACCGATAACTTCCAGCGGATGTCCGGGTGTGCATGTCACACTTTTAAGCAATGTTTCAGCACCAAGCCATCCTTTATATATATTATACCTTGACAGAAGATTTTTTGTATTTTCTATCAGGGCAAGCGTTTTATCTCTCATTTCTTTGCTTGCAGATGCAATTACATAGATCTTTTTATTTCCGTTTTCAAGCCAGAAGACATTGACCTCAGTAAATTCCTTTGCACCATACTGGTAGCTTTTAAGCTTATCTTTCCAGACGTATTCCCTTGGAAGCTTTTCAATAAGCTTTTTCCCGCTTTCTGAACCAGGATCAACAACTACAAGCACATTACCTGAAGTCAGAGACTCACTTAGTTTTTGTGATGAAGGCTGATCAACCACTGAATATTGCTCCTTTAGCAGATTATTCATGAATCCCTCTTGCATATCAAGTCCGGGAATTCCAAATTCAGTTGCCATATCAATCCTTGCCTGGGCAATCGTATAATCCATTTTTGGAACTGTCATTTTGAAGAGATTACCATAACGGATCTCGTCATTGAAGATGTTGTGCCAGTGATTTGTATAACCATTGAACTGAAATTGATTGGTTATCATGTTCTTGTCTGGCTGAAAGGTGCCAGTGTACCTGAATCCGTCAAGGCCCTGTCCATTTGATTCAATGGCTGTCAAACCGGTAAGGATAACTACCAGCATGCAAAAATTCTTAATCATTTTTTTCATTTTCTCTATAGTTAGATTTGTTTAATTTGATACTATCTAGTCGTTATAAGGTTTCGTTCACGTAATGATTTCACTCCTTCCTGCCAGTTTCCGCTTTTGCCCCAGAAATAGTAAGTGAAGTACATTGTACTCTTACTGAAGACAGGAACCCATGGCTGGAATTCATGGCAATAGAAATGTGCATCAGGATTTCTCGGATGGTTCATGAACATGTGAAGGAATAGAGGAGGTTTTACAGGGAAGGCGGCAACAAAGCTGATGTCTTCCATTGTGTCATAGCCTGCATCCCAGCCTTCTTTAAGGAAAATAACCCTTCCATAGTACCTCTCAGGTAACATCCGGTATTCTTTCAGTCCGTCTGTCTCAGGAGCTATAAAAACATCCTCCGTCCAGTGTCTTTTGCCAAGTTCAAGAACAGGTACAGGTGCTATCATATTGGCTTCGGGATTTTTAAATGTAAGGGCAAAACGAACTTCAAGCAAAGGAGAATTACCGTAAAGAGTATATGTCTTCTCCAGTTTATTGCCATAATAATCTGCTGTCATTCTAACCTGCAGGTAATCACCATTATCCTTAATTATTTCCGCATCATACACTTTGTGAGTCTCCATGCTGGCCTGTCCAAGGAAATCTTCAAATCCTCCATAGGGGTAGTAGCCTCTTTTCCTGAAACTTCTCTTGTCATCTTCAGGCTTTACCGGCCACTGCCTGTACATTACATTATCATTTTTTGATTTTACTATGTATTCAATAACCCTTGCTCCTGTTGTCAGCAGTGTCAGCTTTACACTGTCGTTTTCCATAATATATTCATCCACCCCGTCGGAATTAAGGTCGGTAACCGTAAGCCTGGGAGATCCGGAGGCAGCTCCGACTCCAAGCTGACTGACAGTCTCAGTGCCACATGCTGACACCTTTATATTATAGCCACCCGGGGAGACTTTAAGATTAAAAACCATGTCTTTAAAGCTGCCGGTTCTGATAGGGACTGTCTCACTTGTAGTAAATAAAACCTTCCCTGGGTCATTCTTATCAGTAACTTCAACCCTGACTGCCACATCTGACTGATCAGTAAAATTATGTATAGTAACAGGATAGCTGACAGACGGGGCATGACTGTAAAGTAAATTGTGGACTGATATAGCAGGAGGAAGGTCAAGCATTGTGAGTGTACTTTTCTTCCGGTTGTTCCATTTATAATGTATGGCAACAGGATTGGTAATTCCCATCGCTTTTTCCGAGGGTTTAAGCTTTACTTTAAATGTCTTATTACTATTAGCTGTCAGATCTGCTGTAATACTAAGATTATCTGTGGATTCAAGCTCGGGGGGGAGAACGATTTCCAATTGACCTTTCACAGATTTCTGATAGGTGTTGGATATGTTGATATTCAGATCATAACCATCTGTTTTTGCCTCCATGTTTATTCTGTCTCCAAAATATTCTTCAAGGTATTCCCTGTCAAGGAGAAGGAGCTGGAGGGCATTCCTGTAAAGCTCAGGACCCATCATTTTCCCACTGCCTGTAACTGCAACTTCCCGCCTTTTCATTATAGCATCCCACATCAGTTCTTTTGTTATTGTCTCACCTTTGCTTAGAAAGAGTACCATACATGGCACTGTTCCTTTATCAAGCGGGCCTGTCGGGGTCACAAAGGGTTTATTTTCGTTGTCTGCCTGTTCCTTATTACCTTCTCTTGCTATATAGCCATCGTATGTATACATGTCAGCTGCGGGATCATAAACAGACCGAAAGGCATATCCATTCTTTTTATGAGCATAGTTGATCATAAATTCAAGAGTGTACATACTTTGAATGAGCAGTCCGTCATAATTATCACAACCGTATATTGCCTGGTTATACGAGGTGGGAATATAATTCATATTGGTTCCCACGTCTGCCACTACAGGCAGGTTAACTTTCCTGAGCCATTCAACCAGCTCATTTTGAGCAAGGAAATCCATATATCCACAGAATGTGAACCAGGTATTCCCTTCATTCATTCCTTTTCCTATCACTTCGAGCGGATGACCGGCTGTACAGGTAACACTCTTTAAAAGGGTTTCGGTTCCAAACCATCCTCTATGCAGATCATATTTGTCAAGAATTTCTTTTGTTTTTTTAATAATATTCAACGTTCTGTCCCTCAGCTCTTTGCTTGCAGATGAGATCACATAAATCTTTTTATCACCGTTTTCAAGAAAATACAGGTTAACTTCAGTAAAATCGGCTGCTTCAGTCTGGTGACTTTTCAGTATTACTTTCCACTCATCTCTCATTGGCAATTTTCCGGCAAGTTTTATACCTGTTTCAGTCGAAGGATCAGTAAGCACCAGGTACGGCCTGTTAATTACATTAAGATCCGTGAGCTGAGGCTGATCGAGTATAGTGTATTCTTCCATGAACAGGTTGCTTATGAAACCCTCCTGCATTTTTAAGCCCGGAATGTTCATATCATCGGCAATATCAATCCTTGCCTGGGCTATTGACATCTCAATATCAGGAACCGATTGTTTGAATAGATTTCCGTACCTGATCTCATTATTAAATATGTCATGCCAGTAATTTGTATACCCGTTAAACTGAAAATCTGATTTTATGCTTTTCTCAGAGGGATTGAATGAACCTCTATAAACAAACTCGCCTATGTCTTGCGAAACAGCAGTATTGCACAAAAAAAGATATACAGATGCACCGGAGATCAAATGCTTCAAGACTTTTCCTCCCATATGATTATGCTGTTATATTATTAGTTAACGACAGGTAATTTAAAAATATACTGATAAGGTAAATTTAATTAATTGGATTGTAAAAGAGTACCTGGAAGGTCATTTTTAGTTATAAATATCCTTCTTTTTTACCATGATAATTACCGATCCTCTTGTTGACCAGTCAAAATATGATAAAAGTATATTTTTACCTGTCTGATATATAGCTGGGTAACAAAAGGATCCATCAGGATTACTTTCTATAATCTGCCTGTTGGTCCAGCTATTACACTCATCTTCCGAATATGCAATATTTAGAGGGGTTCTTTTCTGATCAGCTGCATTGTCATTCCAGACCAGTAAAAGATCATCAGTTGAAGAGATCCTTTTTATTGAAGCCGGAGAACATGGTGAACTGATATTCCCGGGTTGAACCGGGCTCCATGTCTCTCCATTATCTCCTGAATAGGAAAAGTACTGAACACCTGACATTGTTCTGAGATACATCATGATTTCCTGGTTACTGAGTTCAATCAGTCCGGGTTCCTGTGTGACAATTGATTCAGGATTAGGCACCTCTGCACTGGCTTTCCAGTTGCGCCCCATGTCATCGGAACTGTAACACCAGATTCTGCCAGTTCTTGAAAAGATCGTATCACCGGGACTTTTATGCAGAGAGACAGGCATCAGAAGCCTTCCGTTTTCTAATTGAATAACCCTGCTGTTGTTAAGCACAAAATACCCATCTTTGTCTGTAATACATCTGACAGGTTCATTCCATGATTCAGCCTCATCAGTTGATATTCTCATAATTGGAATACAATCGCTGTCAGAGTTTTTCCTTAGATAAAACAATGCAAGCTCCCCGTTCTGAAGTCTGAGCAATGATACAGACATGACATTCATGATCCCTTCCTGTTCTACTATAGTTACATCTTCTGATGACCATGTTATTCCTCCGTCTGCTGAAAACCTGCCCGCCAGATAAGCATTTGCATGATCATCGGCTGAACTGCCTGTATAATGGCTGTAAACAAACATTATCCTGCCATCCCTGAGTGAGATGAAATCACCCTCACTGTTGCGTGGATTATTGATTCCCGTATCAAGTTTAAGGACATACTCCTTCCTGATATATTTATTTTCAGAATTGTTTCTGCATCCGGCAATCAAAATAATTGCCAGCAAGCTGGAAGCAAAATATAGTGAGTGTATTTTCTTCATAAATAAAGGAATCAAAGGATATTATAGATAGTAAATATACCAATTTAAATACTGAGAACATAGACTTTGTATATTGATCAAATAGAAATATTGTTATAAAACTATCGTCATGTTATTGGCGATATTTCTCTGCGCATTCAGTGGTTAACAATTTATTCTTTATCTTTAATTATCGTTTGTAAATGAAATATAATTATGAAACGCAGAAATTTTTTAAGCCTTCTTGGAGTTGCTTCATTCGGCACTGTTTTTTATGAAGACATGTCTAAAAATATTCAGGGTAACAGAAACATTAAACCTATAGAAGGTTCATGGTTTGAGTTTCAGCATCACAGTGTTGTAGAGGGTAAATACTGGGATAATTTTCTGAAAACTTTTACAGCCGATCAGTGGGACAGAAAAGTAAAAGAGATTTCTGATGCCGGGATGAAGTACCTTGTACTTTTGGATATTGCAATTCATGGCAAAACATTTTATCCTTCCGACTTTCTTCCAAAGCATCAGCTTGGTTGTAACGATCCGCTTGAAACTGTTCTTTCTGCCGCTGATAAATACGGTATTAGCTTCTTTATCAGTAATGACTTTTTTGGTGAGTGGACAAATGTAGAACTAATGATGAAGGATAAAACTGTTAATTCTTTAAGAATAAAAGCTATGAATGAAGTGGCTGAGAAATATTCACATCATAAAAGTTTTTATGGCTGGTACTTCCCCAATGAAACATCTATAAACGGGAATTTCCGCAGCTTTTTCGTTGATTATGTAAATTCCTCCTCTGCCGAGGCAAGGCGCCTCACTCCTGATGCAGAGACACTTATTGCTCCTTACGGGACCAGGCTTGTAAAGGCGGATGATACCTTTGTTAGGCAGCTTGAGCAACTTGATGTCAGTTTTATTGCATATCAGGATGAGGTAGGGGTGAGGAAAACAAGAGTTGATGAGAGTGCGGGTTTCTTTGAAAAGTTAAACAGGGTTCATGAGAAAGCAGGGAGGTCAAAACTCTGGGCAGATGTCGAATTTTTTGACTTTGAAGGTGAAACGTACAAAAGTGCTCTTGTCCCGGCTTCATGGGAAAGAGTTATCAGGCAGCTTGAAGCTGTTTCTCCTTTCGTTGAAAAGATATTAATATATCAGTATATAGGACTACTTAACAAACCTGGTACAGATATCTTTGCCGGGCATCCTGATTCAGCTCTGCTGTATGAAAAAATCTTTGGAAGATCATGAAATTTAAACCTGGAATATTAGCGTTTATATTAATGCTTATCTCCTGTACTTCAGCGCAGAAGAACATTACTGATACCATTTTCTGCACTCATAACGTTGTTCTGGATGAGTCAGGAAAGATTATACCATGGTTTATTCCGCGGGAAGCAGCTTATGATAACTTTCTCCAGCTCCGCTGGAATTTCATTAAAAACAGAGTGCCCTTTTCACCCGGACCTGAACCAAGATCGAATTACCCTCAGTACTATTTCTATTGTGCTTTTAAAATCAGGAATGACTCAATATTGCCTGATACATGGATGAATGATATAGGTGAAAAAATACCTAACTGGTTCGAGAATGCAAGGCTGTATTATGCCTATACCGGTGACTCAACTGTCATGGAGATTATCAGGCATTTTATCGATTATACGATTGAGCACGGTACGAGTTCATATGAATTTAAATGGCCAGGGGTCCCATATACTACAACTAATGCAGGCGATACACTCTTTCGCGGATTCACAGATGCCGGAAGGCTGGTGCTGCATGAAATACAGGTGGATCACGCCGGGGAGATGGGATTAACCTATTTGAGGATGTACAAGTTCACCGGAAATGAAAAATACCTGAAGGAGGCAATGCAGGTTGCAAAAGTACTTGCCGGAAATGTAAAGGAAGGAAATGAGAAGGAATCAGCATTGCCTTACAGGGTAGTTATGGACGATGGCAGAGTTACTGCTCCGTACGGTGCAAACTGGACCGGATGCTATATGTTGTTTAAGAGTCTTCTGCGGGAAAGTAGTCAGGACAGCATGTTGTATGCTTCAGCAAGAGACAAAATACGAGATTTTCTTCTGAAATATCCGATGAAAACAGGGTACTGGACTGATGGCCACTCTGATACTGATGTGAAGAGCAATACATATAAGAGTAACCTTAGCGCAAGCAACATGACTCTTTGTCTATTTGATTATCCCGAATTAGATCCTGATTGGCAGAGGGATATTCCATTGCTTATTAAGTGGACTGAAGATAATTTTGTTTTCCGGACTGAGAATAATGAGCCATCAGTAATGTGGGGAGCTAATATTGTTGGTGAACAGGATTCATTTAACTATAAGATGGATTACCAGACTGCAAGATATGCTGCAGCCTGTGCCCGATGGTATGCGGTTTCCGGAGATGAATCATTTAAGGAAAAGGCATACCGGTCGCTGAATTGGGTAACCTATTGTAATGATTCCACCGGAATGGCGTTTGAAAGTCCGGTTAGTAAAGGGATTTTAAGCTGGTGGTCAGATTGTTACGGTGAATGCCCGAGGATGTTTTACCATGCTTTTGCAGGTGTACCTGAATGGGCTCCTCCAAATGAGGATCATATTCTGTATTCTGAAGGTATCCTTCGGGAAGTTAAATATGCTGAAAAGACATTGATGTATACTGCAACAACTGACAACGGAATTGAATATATAAGATTATCTTATAAGCCCGATACTATAACATTGAATGGCAGAGAGCTATCAGTAAGTTCAACACTGAAACCAGGGACATTCATGATTAGAAAACTGGGAAAAGGAGATTATGCTGTTACTATCTTGCATACTGAAGCTGGAAACATTATTATTAAAGGCTGATTATTATATACTAAAATTATTTATATGACCATAAATTCATTCATGTCTGGAATAGTAAAATCAGCAAATAATGCATTTAGAGAAGTAAAATTATTATTTATCCCATTTGCTTTTTTAATCCCTCTGCTGGTTAGCTCCCAGGCAGTGGAGGTAACCATACAGATTGATGGTGCTTCAAGATATCAGACCATAGACGGCTTCGGTGTAAATATCAATACTGCCTGGTGGTACAATGGTGAATATAGTGATGCTAAAGTCATACAACCGGCAATAGACCTGCTGGTAGATTCACTGGGGGCCACAATTTTCAGAGCAGTTATTGAAGATATTGACTGGGAGGTTGTAAATGATGACAATGACCCTGATCACTTTAACTGGACCTATTTTAACAGCATTTTTTCGAACACAAGATTTCAGGGTGTTTGGAATACATTACGTTATCTTAATAAAAAAGGAATAGAGGATGGTCTGATAATTAGCTTTATGGGTGCACCTCCATCTTCTCCTCCGCTTTCAAAGCCCGATCGCCGGAGAAGCTGGATGGGAGGAACAGATCATGTCATATATAAAGAGATGGAAGACGAGCTGGTGGAATCTGTTTCTGCCCTTCTTTTCTACATGAGGCATACTGCCGGTGTGCGGTTTAACCTTGTATCCCCGATGAATGAAACTGATATCCTGGCTGCAACAAAAAGCCGAAAACCTCCTGACGGGATAGTGGAAGGCCCGAATATGCCTGATGCGGTACAATATGCAAGAGTGACAGGTAAGCTTGCCAGGAAGCTTGAGGCGATCGGAATGGGCGATGTCAGATTCGTAGCACCTGATGCAGCAGGAGACAAGCTTTTCGGGGAATGCCTGAATGAAATGGTTAAGGATACCTTTCTGATGAGCAGGATGGCCTCCTGGGGTGTTCATCAGTATGGCAATGATGCACAGAATTATCTTAATATTGTCGACAGACCTGCAAATCCGAACAAATCGTACTGGGTTACAGAAACAGCCGGCATCATCAATATGCTGGGGCAGCTTGATGATGGTGCAGGTGCCTTTATTTTCTGGGATGGATTCGACTGTGTTTATCAGCACGGAAGGAGAAATGGATATGGAGACCTTCCTCCAAATGATTATGTATACTGGCTGGAGGGTGAAGAGGGTAAGCCTTTGCTGAAATACATTCCGGAAGATAACAGCTGGGTGCCACGCAAGCAATTCTTTGAACATGCTCAGCTGATGAAATTCATAGAACCAGGTTCAGTACGATTAGGATCAACCGGCCAGAACAGCGGGCTGGTAGTTCATGCTTTTCAAAATCCCGACGGCAATATTATCATTACCGGCAGGAATAATACCGGTCAAACAATCTTTCTGGGCGCAGACCTTCACAACCTGCCGGAACAGAAAAATATCAGACTGATCTATACCGATTCACTTGTAAATTTTTCTGAAGGTACTGAAGTAATCATATCTGGAAAGAGCTTTAAAGCCTACATACCTCCCCAGTCAGTGTTTACTTTAACCGGAACAGCTGAGACAACTTCTGGATCCGTTACAGGCATTAAGCCTGAACCTGATGGCTGGTTTGCAGGTGATATACATGTTCACCGTAATTGTGGTGAAGTGACCCCTCTCTTTTCTGAAGCTGAACTAATAACCATGATGGAAGCAAATGATCTTGCTGTAGTCACACTGCTTGCTGATATGGGAAACGGTGAAGTGAAGGATAGTGGTACAGACCTTCCAAAGGTAAACGGGACTGATGATAAAGAATCTAAAGAAGGAAGGATCCTCCATTGGGATGCAGAGTGGCACTTTGATCCAGCCGGTGTGACTTTCGAAAATAAGGCACTTGGCGGGCATGTACTGCTTCTTGGTTTGAAAGAGGCGCATACCATCTGGGATGAATCAGTATTCAAAATACTTGAATGGGGCAGAGAACAGGATGCAGTGACAGGTTTCTGTCATATGCAATATCTTACTGATTCTCTGTGTAATGAACTGAGCTGTTGCATACCTGTTGATTTTCCTGTCGAAACAGCTCTTGGTACAGTAGATTTCCTTTCCGAAGATGTCTGGCTGAATGATGCTTCAGTCAGGGCATATTATAAGATTCTTAATTGCGGATTCAGACCGGGATGGGCAGCAGGAACAGATTTCCCATGTAATAACAGTAAACCCTTAGGTTCCCTGTTAACCTATGTACGGGTTAAAGAACAGCCACTTACCTATAGAAAATGGATTGATGGTATAAAAGAAGGCCGGACAGTTGTAACAACTAACGGACATGTCGAATTCCTTGATCTTAAAGTAAATGAATCATTTTCTCCCGGAGATGAGCTGAAGTTCAGTAAAAAAGGAGATGTGGAAATCAATGTTACGTGGACATCAATAACTGACCAGACCGGAAGAATTGAAATTTTGTGCAATGGTGAAGTAGTGGCCAGCCATGATGGAAATTCAAAACCGGGTGCTCCTTTGACTTTTGTTACTGACCTGTCAATATCTCAAAGCAGCTGGATATGTGCCAGGAGAATGGATAACAGAGGTCATCAGTCTCATACTGCACCTGTGTTTGTTACAGTACGGAAGAAGCCGGTAAGAGCCAGCTCATCTGATGCAGAATATTTTGTAAGCTGGATAGATAAAATCCTTACTAACATCGAGGAAAACGGGCCATGGAGTCAGTACTTTTTAAAAGATACGGATGCTGTCAGAGCCAGGTATATGAAAGCCAGGAATATTTACAAAGAAATAGCTGCTGAAGCAGACAAAATCAATAAAAACTAAAACTGGTATCGTGAAATTCAATATCGCTCATAAGTTTCTGTCAGGGATCGTTACTGTATTAATTATATCAGCGATACATTCATTTTTAACGGGATGCAATTACAATGCAGACCAGTCTCCCATATTAATCCTTGCTTCGGATGAAGGTTTCGGAACTTATACTGGTGAAATTCTGAGAGCAGAGGGGTACAACGAATATGATATGATCTCCCTTTCCCGGGAAGTTGTAACAAAATCGCTCCTGAAGAGATATGATATTGTTATCCTCGCTCAGCAATTGAATATACCGGAAAAGAAAGAGATCATTATTGAATATGTAAAGAATGGAGGTAACCTTATATCATTCAGACCCGATAGTCTGTTATCATTCATTTTCGGACTTTCATATGCAGGCAGAACAATATCAGAAGGTTATATTAAAATTGACACAGAATCACCTGAAGGAAGAGGCCTTGTTTCAGAGTCACTTCAGTTTCATGGTTATGCAGATTCATATAGAATAAATGGAGGCAGGATAATTTCGTCACTTTATTTTGATCCCGTGACAAAAAGTGAATTTCCTGCACTGGTAGCCTCTTCATACGGAAAGGGACACACATATGCATTTACATATAATCTTCCTCAAAGTATTGTTTATACACGCCAGGGGAATCCTTTATCAGCAGGTATGGAAAAGGATGGCATCAATGGGCTGCGTGCGATGGACCTGTTTACTGACGGATGGCTTGATCCTGCAAAAAATGCTCTGAATCAGGCTGATGTACAGATGAATCTTCTGAGTCATTGCATCGAAATTATGACCGGAAACTGCAAACCTCTTCCACGGCTATGGTACTTCCCTGATACACTCAAATCACTTGTTACTCTCACCAATGACGGGGAATACAGGGGAGAACGCGATTTTGAGACCCAGTTCTCTGATATTGATTCTGCCGGAGCTGAAATGACTCTTTATGTAATGGAGACAGATAAGGTATCAAAGCAATGGACTGATAAATGGATTGCAAAGGAATTTGAAATATCTGGTCATCCTGATAATACAGGAGAAGCCGGAAATCCTGGTTGGGCAAATGTGGATAAAATACTGGGAATGAAAATTAAGGAGATGAGAGATGTCTATGGAATTGAGATGAAAACGATTGTGAATCACTGGTTCGTCTGGTGCGGGCGTGACAGGGAAGGTAACCAGGAGTTTGCTGCACAGGCTGCAATTGAGGCAAAACATGGGCTTGGCATGGATATAAACTATGCTCATTATGATAATGGTTCGGAACAGGGTCATTTTTTAGGTGAAAGCGGTATTAATCAGGGTAATTTTACCGGAAGCGGATTGATAATGAAATTTGCATCATCAAAAGGTGAGATTATCAATATTTTTCAGCATCTGAATAATGTCTATGATCAGCAGTATAATGAGAATCACGATCCTCAGGGCTTTTATAATTGCTTTAAGGGTTTGATTGACAGGAGTATAAATGATGAAGCATATTCATATATAAGCATTAAGTCACATAATGATGAGTATTACTTCTCTAAGGATCCTTTAATGAAGATTTTGCAGTATGCCAGTAGCATGGGAATTCCTGTGTGGACTGCCGAAAAACTTTATAATTTTGTTAAGTTGAGGGATGAAGCCAGGTTTACAAATCTACGCTGGAGCCGAAACACCTTATCCTTTAACTTAATGTTTTCAGATATGCAGGCTGAAGGTATTTCTGTTCTTTTGCCATATGAGTTCAATAATAAAAAGATCGAGACTATTAACCTGGATGGTTTCATGAATAATTTCATTCTTCGTACAGTTAAGGGAACCAGGTATGCATTTCTCACGGTAAATAATGGCGGAATGAAATCAATATCAGTAAAGTATAATTAACCGTTAATATTTCAGAACATGCCGGAATTTCATGATGATGCTGAACTCTTTACTTTTATAACAAAGAATCTTTATGTTGCAGCGGTTTGTGACATACTTGATGAACTTGGATATCGAAACCAGGCAATGCATCAGCGGCTGCGACCTCTGCTTCCTGATCCTGAAAGTTGTGGATTCATTGGCAGAGCCAGGACCATAAGATGGATGGAAACGGATTATGTGGTAGAGGATGATCCCTATGGCCTTGAAATTGAGGCTATGGACTCTCTCAGTGCAGGAGAAGTTGTTGTTCATTCGACCGATTATAGTGGCACTAATGCACCATGGGGTGAATTAATGAGCACTATCGCCATGCGTAAAGGCGTAGCAGGCTGTGTTTGTGACAGTCAGATCCGTGATTGTATCAGAATAATAAAAATGGGTTTTCCGGTCTATTATGCCGGAATCCGTCCACTTGATTCCAAAGGCCGTGCGATAGTGCAGGCTTATGATGTCCCGGTGCGTTGCGGCGAAGTTATTGTTTATCCGGGAGACATCATTTATGCGGATTTTGATGGTATTGTTGTTGTACCCAGGTCATTGGAACAGGATTTATTCATCATGGCGCAGGATAAGGTAAAAAGCGAAAATCTTTCGAGACAGGAATTGATTAACGGGAAGTCTCTCCGGGAAGTTTATGATAAATACAAAGCACTTTAAAATTATATATTATGAGGCTGAAAGATCGAATAGTTGTAGTAACAGGTTCAGGATCCGGGATTGGAAGAGCATGTGCTCTGGAGTTTGCCGGAGCAGGAGCAATAGTTATTGTGGCAGATATTAACTCGGAAGGGGCTTCTGAAACTGTTAGGCAGATACAAGACAATGGAGGTGTATCCGTTGCATTTAAAACAGATGTTTCTGATCCGGAATCGGTTTTGCAGCTTGTGGATTTTACTATTAAAAATTATTCGAGGATTGATGCATTAATTAATAATGCAGCCATTCAGATAAACAAAACAGTGGCTGATATAACTTTTGAGGAATGGAACAGGCAGATGTCTGTAAATGTAGGTGGCATATTTCTGTGCTCAAAGTACTTTCTTCCTTATCTGCGTAAGACAGGAGGGAATATAGTTAACATGTCCTCTGTCAATGGTTTTTTTGTTGAGCCGATGTGTGCAGGATATTGTACCACCAAGGCTGCTATAATCGGCCTTACAAAAGCCATGGCTATCGATCATGGGAATGAAGGTATAAGAGTGAACTGCATTTGTCCGGGATATATCGACGCAGGACTGGCTGAAGGTTATTTCCAGAGTCAGCCCGATCCTCAGAAAGCAAGGGAAGAAGCAGGGAAATTACATGCTTTATGGAGAATAGGAAAACCTGAAGAAGTTGGAAAGGTGGCTCTCTTCCTGGCCAGTGATGATGCATCTTTTATGACCGGTGCATCTGTTGTTGTTGATGGAGGATTCGGATCAGGACTGCCTCCAAAATAATATCAATGACACTGCATTAATTTATTACAGTAAAACGTAATACCGCAACACCATAACACCTTTATCATGAAGATAACTGACGTAAAAGCAATTGTTCTGAGGCTGCCTGAGATATCAAGTGCAGCTGACGGTACACAGGATGACCTGATAATAATCGTTGAGACTGATGAAGGTATTACCGGCTATGGAGAGGTCGATACGGCACCTTATGTTGGCAAAGCAATTGTTAACGCATACATGTCGCACGGGACATGTTATGGATTGCGTGAGATACTTATAGGGGCTGATCCTTTTGATTATGAGCAGATCTGGAACGAAATGTGGTCGAAAACCTATTACTATGGCCGCTTCGGTCCGGTTATTCATGTTATGAGCGGAATTGATATGGCGCTATGGGATATAATGGGGAAATCCTCGGGAAAGCCTGTACATAAATTACTGGGAGGAAGTTATGCCGATAAAGTTCGTCCCTATGCCAGTGCCCTTATGCCTGAAAATGCAGATAATGTAAAAAGAATGACAGAGAAATATGCCTCACTCGGCTATCCTGCTATTAAATTTGGATGGGGTCCGCTTGGGTACAATGTTAAATTTGATCTTAAGCTGATTGAAGCAGCACGAAAGAGTGCCGGGGATAGTGTTGAAATAATGATAGATATAGGTAAGCGTTACACTCTGAAGCAGGCAATGTATGTGGCAAGAGCCCTTGAACAGTTGAATATTTACTGGCTTGAAGAACCACTGCCGGCAGAAGATTATAAGGGTTACAGGAAACTGTCGGATTCAACAACAATGAGTATTGCAACAGGGGAAGAGGAGAGTGGAAGGCTGGCTTTTTCAAGGCTTATGGATGAATCGCATGTTGATATAATCCAGCCTGATATTTCGCGTTGCGGAGGTCTTACTGAAGCTAAAAAGATTGCTGCGATGGCTGCCGATAATAACATTGTTCTGGTGCCTCACGCTTTCAAAACAGGCATACTTGTGGCAGCCACAATACATTTCATTGCCTCATTGCCTCATTTGCCTTTTCTTGAATTCTCTGTTACAGAATCACCCATCCGCAAGGAACTTCTTTCCCATCCTTTTAAGATAAAGAATGGATTTATTTCTGTCCCTGAGCTCCCGGGACTCGGGATTGAACTTAATCCTGATGTTTTGAAGAAATATGAGGTGAAATGAAATAGCTATTATAAGAATGTAACCTTAATGATATATAAATTACAATGACCAGAAAAACTATTGTTTCGTTATTTGTATTGCTGATATTCTGCAATATACACGCACAAAATGAACTTGATGTGGTTAGGAATAACTGGCTTCAATACAGTGATATCCAGAATTCACTTTATCATCACCTGGCTGATCAGGCTATGGATTTGCTGGCAAAAAGGGCAAAAGAAGTCGATAATTTAAATTCACTTCAGGACTGGCAGAAGCGTCAGGAATATATCAGATCGGTACTGACGGAGATTACAGGTCCTTTTCCTGCAAAAACCCCTCTGAATGCGAAGATAGTAAGGAGAATTGATAAGGAATATTTCAGTGTTGAACATATCATCTTTGAATCTCAACCGGGATTTTTTGTTACATCATCTCTATATATACCAAAAGGCCTTTCCAGAAAGACAAAAGCTCCGGCAATTATCTATTGCAGCGGTCATTCAGAAGAGGGATACCGGAGTCCGGTTTATCAGTATGTTATTACTAATCTGGTGCATAAAGGATTTATTGTGTTTGCTTTTGATCCCGTAGGCCAGGGTGAAAGGCTTGAGTACTTTGACCAGGCCAAAGGGAAGTCGATAGTAGGAGGACCAACAAATGAGCATTCATATCCGGGTAACCAGGCATTTATAACCGGTAGCTCACAGGCCCGGCATATGATCTGGGATGGTATCAGGGCAATTGACTATCTTGTAACAAGAAAAGAAGTTGATCCTTCCAGGATTGGAATTACAGGAAGATCCGGAGGGGGTACTCAGTCATCATACATTGCTGCCTTTGATGATCGTATCTGGGCAGCGGCTCCTGAATGCTATATTACAACATTCACCAGATTGCTGCAGACCATGGGTAACCAGGATGCTGAACAGAATTTTCCATCTTTTGTGATAAAAGGACTAGATCTGCCTGATCTGCTTTCGGTGCGGGCCCCGAAACCTGCACTTATGATAACAACAACCCGTGATATATTTAGTATCCAGGGTGCCAGAGAGGCAGAGGAGGAGATAAACCATGTTTATGAAGCTTATGGCAAAAGAGAAAATTTCGGAAGGGCTGAAGATGATACAGGACACGCCTCAACAATGAAAAACAGGGAGGCTATGTATGCATTTTTTCAGAAACATCTCAAAAATCCTGGTGACTCTAAAGATATGGCAGTCTCACTTCTGACAAAGGAAGAGTTGAAAGTTACCTCTTCCGGACAGATTTCAACTTCAATTAAAGGAGAAACAGTTTTCACTCTGAATATGAAGGAGTTGGGTAAAGTGATATCAAAAAGAGATTCATTATTAAATAGTTATGATGACAAGGCAGGTCATATACTGAATGCTGCCAGAAGACTTTCCGGTTATATTGACCCTGTCACCACAGATAAAGCTGTTTTTTCCGGACGGTTCAGGAAAGAAGGTTATTCACTGGAAAAGTATTTCATAAAAGGTGAAGGTAATTATGTAGTTCCTTATCTGTTGCTTGTGCCTGATAATTTTAACGGTAAAGCAGTTATTTATCTCAATCCACGGGGAAAATCTGCTGAGGCTGGAGGGGAGATGGAAATACTCGTCAAAGCAGGATATATTGTACTGGCTCCTGACCTTATTGGAATAGGCGAGACCGGACCTGGCATTTTCAGGGGAGATGCATATATTGAAGGGGAATCTCATAATCTTTGGTACGCATCAATTGTAATTGGAAGAAGTATTGTCGCCATAAGGGCTGCTGATGTTAATAAGCTTGTTAACCAGCTTAAACAGGTTAATCCGGAACTAATCATTACAGGGATTGCCCGTTCTGATCTTGCTCCGGTATTATTGCATGCAGCTGGCTTCAATAAAGATATTTCCGGCATAGTACTCCTCGAACCCTATTCTTCGTACAGTTCACTGATTATGAATCGTTATTATAAATCATCATTTATTGCAGGAGTTGTGCCGGGTGCCATTGAAGAATATGATCTGCCGCACCTTGCAGGGAGTCTGGCACCAAGAAAACTGATGGTAGCAAGACCAACAGATGGAAACGGAGGGTATGAAAAAGGGGATATAATCAATGATGATTTGAATACAATTAAGAAGTATTATAAAGAAAATAATGCAGAAGGTTCGCTTCTTGTTTTAACTTCAGACAAGGTATTCCAGTTTGAAAAGATACTCTCCTGGATAAAATGAAAAATCCATGTTTTTATATTAAGATTATTCTAATCTCTTTTCTGCTTTCCACAAGCGGAAATTTACCTGGACAACCGGGTATTTTAAAGATTGATTTCATTGATTGTTATTTTGAAAATGGTTCCCCTCTCTTATGGAAGATTAAAAATGATACCCTGTGTGTTTCTTTATTGCCTGATTATCAAAGAGAAACCTTAAACAGGCAGACAGATCACTGGTACTTCAGGAT
Organism: uncultured Rikenellaceae bacterium; assembly: GCA_964387565.1. Classification (GTDB taxonomy): domain Bacteria; phylum Bacteroidota; class Bacteroidia; order Bacteroidales; family VadinHA17; genus LD21. The sequence goes on from CAYLYN010000007.1 coordinate 45,998, forward strand.
CTTTGCCGACAAAGGTACAAGGATAAGGATGAAGATACAGAAAATGGTCCCTGACGTCTATAATGGCAGACCTGCTACCGACTGGTGGAACTATAAAACCGGTATTCCTTGTTATTTCTCATATGATAATCGGAGCTGGCAACCATTAAAGACCATCACACTACCGGGAAAGGAGCTATTCCTTGAATTTACAATGGAGAGTGAGATAGTTTACATGGCACGACTTCCTGTATATACCCTGGCTAACTTAAGATCACTTATTACAGCAATTGAAAACAAAAGGGGAGTCAATATTTTTGAGATAGGCAGAACTCCTGAAAACAGATCTCTTGAGATCATACAACTCGGTAATCCGTATGCAAAATACCAGGTGTTGATAAGAGCCAGGGCTCATCCATGGGAACCAGGCGGAAACTGGGTTATCGAAGGATTAATAGATGAATTCCTTACAGGAAAAAATAAAGCAGTCTCAGATGAATTCTGTTTTTCAATTATGCCCATGGCAAATAAAGACGGAGTTGTCAGGGGAATGACAAGGTTCAATACAGCAGGTATGGACCTTAACAGGAACTGGGATATTCTGTACTTTGCCCAGAAAATTATGCATTTGATGCCTACATTAAAAGACTTATAAGTAAGGGTTTGAAACCTGTCCTGATAATTGATCTGCATAATGATGACAAGGGGGATATACATCTTGCCAGGCGAGACAGGAATGATATTAAGTTTATTGATGATATGCAAAGATTTGAAAGCCTGTTGAGAAAGTACACCTCCTTTTCTGAAGAATTCAGGTATTCATGGAATGACGACAGTAAGTCCACGGTAATGTCAATTGAAAATGGGATGTTCTACCGATATGGATTGGAATCATTTGTTTATGAGCTAAATGCGAACTGGATTTCAGGACCTGACATAACTCCTTCAGCAGATAACTGGAAGGAAACCGGGAAAGGTCTTTTAAAAGCCTTATACGATCTTTATACTATAAACAGATAGCTGCCCGCTCTATAAGAGTTCTTTCTTCGATCTGAATACTCTTTTAAAGATACCTTCCTTGTTGCTGCTGAAATAAATATCCGGATTAAGACTGGAATTAAGGATACAAGTTCCATCTGCCTGCATGTAACCTTTGACAGATATATTCAGCAAATTATTTCCTTCAATAATCATTTGATAATCAGGGTTTACATTCGGTTTGAAAGTGTCAATGAAATCCTGTCCGTCAACATTGCTTAAGGATGAGAGAAATGTTGCAACTTTTGCAGAATCGGCAGGAGCATTATCAAGGAGCCATTTTGAATCCCTGAGTGATAAAGTAAAGCTGCTGTCAGCGGGATATATATACTTCAGGCTTGTGACCTCATTTCCTGAGAATGTCACAAGGGTATTATCTCTCCAGTCGTTGAATGATCTGTTAAAAGATAATGAGAGAAAGCCTTCAACTCCATAGACCTCATCCTCTCCATGTAACCTGACATATGATGTACCCTGTATATTATTTCTTCCATACATGCTTAGCTGATTCTGGACCTGCTTATAGGTGAAACGGCCGATGATGAGATCGGCCATAGATTTGCCCTTTTTGTTAAGTATACGTATCCTGGTTCCGGTACTGTCAGTTACTTCAAAATCACCCCATTTTGTTTTGCTTTTTGACACGAGGTTCTGTGGTTTTATTGAAAGAATTTCACCCAGAATGTTCTCCACCTCCATCTGCCTCGTATCTGAAATGATATTACCCTGGATAACTTTCCACTTTCCATTTTCCCTGTCAAATTCATATGGATTGCCGATTGCACTCTTTGGATTTAGTATTATTTTTACGACTTCTGTTGTATCAAAATCGACAATTCTCTCTTTAAGAGTTGCCCTCTCTCTGGGGATCTTTATAAGAACAGTAAATGCCAGAATAACTATCAGTGCTGCAAGAATATATAATAATCTTTTATTGTCGAACCTGTTACTCATAGTTTACCTCCATTCTTTTAATACGCTTATTATGATTAATCTGTATCCTGATAAGTCCGTATATTACAATAAGTATTATAGGAAGCAGGAAATTAAGCCATTTTAAAAGGGTTTTTGTTGAATCTTCCATTTCTTTAATAGGTCTTGATGTTACACCTTTTGTTCTTAATTCAATTAAGCCGGTATCGTCTGACAACCAGTCAATTGAATTAACCATAAGGCTTACATTATCTGGTGGGAGCTGCATTCCTCTCTGATTTCCTCCTACTGCAAAATCACCATCAGAATAGATAACAATACTCGAAGCAATATTACTGTTGAAAGATCCTTCCAGTATTGCACCAACAACTAATCCTGACATCGGAAAATCACTCATTTGCCATTGCTTTTGAATATCAAAATAGATAGGTGCCCTTAGACTCCCCGATTTATCTGAAGAGAAAGCTATAGGAGTGAACTTCAGAGTTGTGTCACCTGAGAATGTAATCGGACTTGCAAACTGAAGACTAACAGATTCAAGCCCTTTTGTTATAGGATTATCTGCAAACCTGTTAATCACAGGAAGATAAGGAAATCGAACCTGTGACTGCATGGTGAAATTTCCCTGTTGCTGCTGAAGTGTAACAGCACCACAGTTTGCATCAACAATGAAATTTTCTGAAATTGTAATTCCCTTTTTCATTAACCAGTTTTCGAGCCCAACGCTTACAGATGATCCTGTTGCATTTGAGAAATTGCCTTCCACCCTGTTCAGAGCCAGCAGCATCTTTCCTCCTTGTGAAAGGAACCGGTCTATTATTGCAAGATGCGTTTCAGGAATTGTGTCTGTCGGCCTGATAAGGGCGAGTGTTTTAATATTGTCAGGTATAATAGTGGTATCAGTAAGCAAAAGTGGCTGAACATCATACAGGATTCCAAGTTCCTGATAAACCTGTGGTATTTCACTAAGTGTGGGCTCTCCATGTCCCTGAATGAATCCTATTGCAGGCTTGTCTCTTACCGAAAGCTTTTTAATTGCAGTCGAAAGAGCATATTCCATTGCTGATCCGGGCTGAATAAAAGGAATAATCTCCTTTTCATTCCCCATCGAAATTACAGCTCCAAGGTATGCTTTCTGCTGTTTTATCTGATCTTTCTCCCTTACATTTATCATTAAAGGCTGAATTCCTTCATTTACAGCTTCCTGTTCGCTCTCATCGTTCTCATTGGGATTTACAAACTTATAGACTACCATTCCATCAGACCTGTTGCTGTATTCGATCAGCATATCTTTAAGGTTCCCCGAAATATTGCCGACATTTGGAGGAAGATCTTCTGAAAAGTAAGCTGTAACGGTTACAGGCATTTCGAGTTCTTTCAGAATATTCCTGGTTGCATTGCTTAAAGTATACTCTTTATCTTCGGTAAGATCAATCCTGAAGTTGTAATTCTCTGATAAAATATTGACCACTACTACGATAAGCACTACTATCAATATTGTTGTCGATACTTTTGCCGTTTTTAACATAGCGATTAAATTTTCAAATCTTTATCTTAATAATTTCCAAAAGCCTTCTGCCTTTTATTGCTGAGCCTGCCTAAGCACCGCCTTTCCGCCTAATTATACGTATTCCTTTTTGAAAGAGAGATCTCAGTAAAGAATAATCCAAGGAAAATAATGGAA
>CAYLYN010000008.1:0-9993 GCA_964387565.1 uncultured Rikenellaceae bacterium
TTCCCTGGCCTCCTCAACGAGTTTCAGATAGAATGCCAGGTTATGAATACTTGCAATCTGGGCCCCAAGGTTTTCGCCTGTCATTATAAGGTGACGAAGGTAAGCCCTGGAATAATTAATACTTACGAATGAGGGAGCAGCACTGTCAATAGGGCTGAAATCATCATTCCATTTCTTATTGCGGATATTGATGGTCCCTTCACTTGTAAATAGCATCCCGTTTCGTCCATTCCTTGTAGGCATGACGCAGTCAAACATATCAATACCCCTGTCAATAGCCTCGAGAATATTTACCGGTGTACCTACTCCCATAAGATAACGTGGTTTATCATCGGGGAGTATCTCATTAACAACTTCTATTATCCTGTACATATCCTCCGCAGGCTCCCCTACCGATAATCCTCCAATTGCATTACCTGCCATTCCTGCTGATGCAATTTTCTCCGCAGACTGCTTTCTGAGGTCATCATAAGTTCCACCCTGCACAATAGGGAAAAGGTATTGTTCGTAATCCCATACCGGATCTGTCTCTTTAAATCTGTTTATTGCCCTGTCGAGCCAACGATGGGTCAGCGCGACTGATTTCCTGGCATAATCGTATTCACAGGGCCATGGTGCACATTCATCAAAGGCCATCATTATGTCAGCCCCGATGACTCTTTGGATATAAACAGTATTCTCCGGTGTAAAGATATGTTTAGAACCATCAATATGTGACTTGAAAATGGCTCCTTCCTCGGTAAGTTTCATGTTACCTGTAAGCGAAAAGACCTGATAACCACCACTGTCAGTCAGGATAGGCCTCTCCCACGACATAAACTTATGTAGTCCCCCGGCAGCTTTAAGAATGTCTATCCCCGGGCGCAGATAAAGATGGTATGTATTTCCAAGGATGATTTTAGCATCAATATCATCTGAAAGATCGCGTTGCATTACACCTTTTACTGTACCTACCGTACCTACCGGCATGAAAATAGGTGTAGGAATATCGCCATGTGATGTGGTCAGCATACCTGTGCGTGCCTTTGATTCCGGATCCCTGCTCTCTATGCTGAACATATTTGTTTCACTTTTTCGAAGCACAAATGTAATTGATAGATGCGGCCTGAAAAAATAATAGTGAAGATTTTTAATACATTTGGCTGACATTCATTAAATACTGACTGTAAGAAATGATCAGCTCAGTTACTAATGAAGTTATAAACTTTATAATTCATAAAGATTAAACCAGTATAATTAGCTATTTTATCATAAATTTTCATTCCCGGTATCGGTTATTCTTTTAATTTTGCGCCAGCATAATTATTATAAAATTACCAGAATGAATTTCAGACAAAAGATATTTTTAATTGTTTCCGTAATATTATTATCCAGGGCAATACCAGCCTTTTCGCAGGCCCTGATAGACTTTGAAACAGGGTTCGTGAGCGCCAGCAAAAATGATGTAAGGATTCCGGGTGACCAGGGGACAATGATATCCTTAACCAATGACCTGGCAGCTTCATCCTCATTCTTTATCAGATTAAGAGCAGGCTACAGGCTTGGTGACCGCCATAACATTTCCGCACTTTTCGCTCCCCTGACAATTAAATCAGATGGCTTTATTCCTTATGATGTATCTTTTGCCGGTACGGTTTTTCCTGCTGATTCGATGCTTGATGCACAATACAAATTCAACTCCTACAGGCTCACATATCGTTATGATATTGTATCAAACGAAAAAGTAGAATTTGGTCTTGGCCTGACAGCGAAAATAAGAGATGCTGCAATTATATTGAGAGCCCCCGGCCATTATGGGAAAAAAACAAATATCGGATTTGTACCCTTAATTAATTTCAGGTTGCTTGTGATGATGGATGATCGTCTTGGCCTTCTGCTTGAAGGAGACGCACTCGCTGCTCCACAGGGAAGAGCAGAAGATATTTTATTCTCTGCCCGGTATGAATTAAGCGACAGGATGCATATGCGGGTAGGCTACCGCCTACTCGAAGGAGGTGCAGAAAACGATGAAGTATATAATTTTTCCTACTTCAGTTATGGCTCCCTCGGATTTACTTATACCTTCAGGTAGAGGGCGGTTAACTGGTAATCGGTTCCCGATAGCTATCGGGACGGTAATCGGTAATCGGTAGTCGGTATTCAGTAATCGGTATTATGGTTTTTTTGAAATTCGGGATAAGTGTTTGCACACATATTCTTTTTACCAGAACAATTTTGTAATTATCCTGATATCGTTTCATCATTCCGAATATTCTATTAATATTGCCTCATATTTGAAAGTCAGATGCTCAACCAGGATAATCTTTTTTTAGAAATTGTTTTTTATATCTTTATTTCAGCCACAGTAATACAGTTGTTTTATTACCTGTGGTTTTATCTGGCAGTTCCTCTATATAAATCAGATGAGAAAACAAATGACAGACAGCCTGTATCAATAATAATTTGTGCGAGGAACGAAGCCGAAAACCTGGATAAATTCCTGCCTTATGTACTAAATCAAAAATATCCTGAATATGAAGTGATTGTTGTCAACGATTGTTCAGAGGATAACTCCTATGATATACTTGGTAAATTTCTTCTCGGGTACCCACACCTCAGAGTCTCAACAATAAATAAGGATCCAAAATTTACACACAATAAAAAGCTGGCTCAGTTTATTGGGATAAAGGCTTCCAGATACGATCTTCTGTTATTTACAGATGCAGATTGCAAACCAGATTCAGACGAATGGCTTGACGGAATGGCTGCCAGTTTTAAACCAAAAACAACCTTTGTACTCGGTTATGGAGGATACTTTCGGGAAAAAGGGCTCCTGAACAAATTCATAAGGTACGACTCCATGACAATCGCAATGCAGTATCTGGGAATGGCTATAAGAGGACTGCCATATATGGGAGTGGGCAGAAACCTCGCCTACAGACGCTCGCTTTTTTTTGCCAATAAGGGATATGGTGCTCATAATCAACTTGCCTCAGGAGATGATGATCTGATTGTTAACAGCAATGCAACATCCGGGAACACAGTCGTTGAGTTTAGCCCGGCTACCCATACAAGGTCAGTACCGGCCTCCAGCATTAAGGAATTCATTAAACAGAAGAAAAGACATTACAGTACGGCACCATACTATAAGCTAAGAGATAAGGTTATATTGTTTGTTGAACCTGCCAGTAGAGTTGTATTCTATTCTTCCCTGGCTGTATTGCTTTCCTGTTTGCATCTCTGGCCTTATGTGCTGGCAATTTTCGGTTTAAGACTTTTAGTTCAGGTTATAGTCCTGATTCTTGTCAGTAAGAGGTTTAAAGAACCGGGGATAGTTACTTTTTCGCTTTTTTTTGATATCTTTTCACCGCTGATCTATACAGCAATCTATATAAGCAAACCGGGTAGTAAATCTGGCAGGAACAGATGGAAATAACTAACGGATTTTCGGATAACGCTGCAGCTGATTTGCTTCTTGTGGAAAAAGCCAGGAAAGGAAATGAGAAGGCTTTTGCAGGACTCATGAACCGTTACCGCGATTCGATCTACTATATGCTTCTAAAAATGGTAAACAACCAGTCAGATGCAGAAGATCTGACAATTGAAGCTTTTGGTAAAGCATTCCGCAATCTCGATTCCTACACACCAAAATATGCATTCAGCACCTGGCTGTTCACAATAGCCACTAACAACTGTGTCGATTTTATAAGAAAAAAACAGATGTCGCCTTCTCCATTCGACGGCACCCAGGATAACATCGATAATGTTACTATAAATATACAGTCAGACTTACCCGATCCGGAAGAATCACTAATCAATAGTCAGAAGATCGACCAGCTCAAGGACATAATTAATCAGCTCAAACCAAGATATCGCGAGCTTATTCAGCTGCGTTACTATAAAGAATACTCTTATGAGGAAATTTCGGCAGAACTCAAGATTCCTCTGGGTACTGTAAAAGCAGAGCTCTACAGAGCTAAAATACTGTTATATAACATACTTATCAAAACCGGGAGCAGGTAGTGTCTGAAGATTTCCTGAAATATTTTCCTGAACTGACGAATGCCCAGAAGAACAGATTCCTGGAGTTGAAAACTATCTATGACAGATGGAATAGATTGATAAATGTTATTTCAAGGAAGGATATGGATAACTTTTATATACATCATGTCCTCCATTCAATGGCAATAGGTAAAATTATTTCTTTTAACCCGGGATCAACAATACTTGACGTAGGAACAGGAGGCGGTTTTCCCGGCATACCACTGGCCATCCTCTTCCCCGATTCAGAATTTACGCTGCTCGACTCAATATCAAAAAAAATAAAAGTTGTAATGTCAGTCAGGGAAGAACTCGGACTTGATAATGTTGTAACTGTCTGCAAAAGAGCTGAAGATCTAAAAGAAAGGTATCATTTTGTAGTCAGCAGGGCAGTTACCCGATTCCCCGAATTTGTGAAAATTGTCCGGAAGAACATCCTGAGGGATTCAAATAATAAGCTTCCAAACGGGATCATCTACCTGAAAGGTGGTGACCTTACTGAAGAACTTGCAAAATATCATAATAGCGTTAAGATATGGAGAATCAACAGTTACTTCGATGAACCCTTCTTTGAAACAAAGAAGATTATTTATTTGCCAGTCTGATTAATATGCTTTTATGCAATTTTGAATAATATTTCGATCATACTGTAAATCAATGTATTTAATATAGAACACTCATAGCAAATAAATATTTATCGCATCTCCCGTTTAAAAAAAAGGACCAACCAATTTTTTTTATAAAAAAAATACTACATTTGCAGTCTCAAATCTGACAAGTAGTCAATAAACAGTAAAAAGATGAAAAGGACATTTCAGCCGTCAAGAAGAAAAAGGGCTAACAAGCATGGATTCAGGGAAAGAATGTCAACTCCTAACGGAAGAAGAGTTCTGGCAGCCAGGCGTGCCAAAGGCAGGAAAAGGCTTACAGTATCTGACGAACTTAAGCTAAAAGCTTAATCAAAATAGATTTATTCTGAAAAAGGTGTCCCTGAAGGCACCTTTTTTATTTTTATCTTTGCATCCTTATTCATAAAAATAATGAATCATCTGTTCGGGTATATAAACCACAGCAGGCTCAAAGAGATTGCAGAGAAGGTTAATGCAAATAAGCGGATTTCACCGGAAGAAGGCCTGATGCTCTATAAAGAAGCCGACCTGCCGCTGCTGGGCATACTGGCATCCGCTGTAAAAAAGAGACTCACCGGTAACCAGGCATTTTTCAATCATAATTTTCATATAGAACCGACCAATAAGTGCGTTTATAACTGCAGGTTCTGTTCTTATCACAAGCCTGAAGGAGACCCTGAAAGCTGGGAATACAGCCATGAGCAGATACTGGAAATAGTAAAGACCTTCGACAGTAAGCCTGTAACTGAGGTCCATATTGTTGGTGGAGTACACCCTTCATACGATATTCATTACTGGGGTTCACTGATCAGAAAAATAAGAAACCACAGACCTGGATTACATATTAAGGCCTTTTCAGCAATAGAACTCGATTATATGATAAAAAAGGCTGGTTGCACTATTGAAGAAGGTCTTAGAATACTAAAGGATTACGGCCTTAATTCCATACCTGGTGGAGGAGCTGAGATTTTCGATGAGGAGCTGAGAAAGAATATTTGTGATGATAAAGCATCCTCGGAGCTTTGGCTCAATATTCATGAGACAGCCCACCGGATTGGTATTCCGTCAAATGCAACAATACTTTACGGACATATAGAGAATTATAGTCACCGCATTGACCATCTTGAACGACTCCGGGCTCTTCAGGACAGAACAAGGGGATTCAACTGTTTTATTCCGCTCAAGTTTAAAAAAGCTAACAACAAAATGTCATATCTCGGAGAGGTAAGCATAACTGAAGATCTGAGGAACTATGCAGTGTCAAGAATTTACCTGGATAATTTTCCCCATATGAAAGCTTACTGGCCGATGATAGGGAAGGAAGCATCGCAGATAGCACTCTCATTCGGGGTAGACGACATGGATGGGACAATCGATGATACAACTAAAATCTATTCAATGGCAGGCGCTGAGGAGGAAAGTCCGTCAATGAATACAGAAGAGATTTGTAATCTTATTCGTCAGGCCGGTCTGGTTCCGGTTGAGAGGGATTCTCTCTACAACCCGGTTAAAGAATGGTGACCTGATAATAATTTTATAAGTACCTTTACGTTATAACAAAGTCACAGATCATCAGGATGAGCTTAAAAAAATTCATATTCAGCAAAGTATTCTATAAGAATTTTGGTCTTGCAGTGGCAATAGTCGCCGGAGGACTTTTAATATTACTAATCTGGTTAAATTTCTATACACGTCATGGACAGGCCAGGCCTGTTCCGGATTTCTTTGGTCTTACCCTGGAGCAGACTGCAAAACTAGCTAAAAAGAACAAATTGAATTACCAGATCATCGATTCAGTGTATACAAATGTCGTCCCAAGGGGATGTATAGCTGAACAAAATCCAAGACCAGGATTCAAAGTAAAAAAATGGAGAAATGTTGTTCTTACAATTAATGCCTTTCATCCTGAAATGGTAGCTATGCCAAACCTGATCGATCTTCCAAAGCGTCAGGCTATTCTGGTGGTGGAGGGATCCGGACTTGAGATGGGCCTTCTTAAATATAAACCTGACCTTTCTATCGATGTTGTAATTGAACAACAGATAAACGGGAAAAAAATTGCAGCCGGTGATTCAATACAAAAAGGATCTGTAATAGATCTTGTACTCGGCAAAGGTCTGAGTAATCAGCGTACTCCTGTTCCGGAACTAATAGGATATAACCTCGAATCAGCCAGGAACCGTATCCTAGGGGCTTCTTTAAACCTCGGTGCATTTATTTTTGACAATACTATTCGCAACGAAGGTGATTCATTGAATGCTTTTGTGTACAAGCAGAATCCTGAATATTCAGACGAGACAAGTCTGCAGCTCGGATCGGCTGTATACCTGTGGCTAACAACCGATTCTGCAAAACTTCCAGTCGATTCCACACTAATCATATTATCGGATACTATACCTGTGCCGGAAGCCGTACAACCGACATCCAGTCAATAGATGATAAGACATAGGATCATATTGTCATTAATCATTGCAGCAGCAGGAATACTTGTATCAGCTCAGGAAATAGTAATCGGCCTGCAATCAAATTATGCCATTCTCAGGGAATCTGAAAATAATAGTAAAGGAGCTGTTAAAACTTCAGCAGGAGTTATCGAGCTGCCTTTCTTCGATGATTTTTCCGGGAAGTCAGTTTTCCCTGACGCTGAAAAGTGGAACGACAGGTATGTATTCATAAATGATAATTACTCTGACAGGCAGATCACAACTGGTATAGCAACTTTTGATGCCCTCGATGAAAATGGAAGATTATACGAAACTGCAATTTCAACCGGTTTTGCAGGAGACACCCTCACTTCACTCCCGGTAAATCTCGAATATACTGAATCAGATAAAATATTGCTGAGTTTTTATTACGAGGCCGGAGGACTGGGAGATGCTCCCGAACCCGATGACAGTCTTACACTGCAATTTCTTGATACTTCTGAGAACAAATGGTATTCTGTATGGCAGGCCATGGGCAGAGTTGAAAAAGGTTTCAGACAGGCAGCGATAAGGATTGATGATCAAAGGTTTCTCAAGAAAGGTTTTCAGTTCAGGTTCATTAATTATGCCACAATTTCACAGAACAACAACGATCCTGCAATGATAGGAAATTGCGATCACTGGAATATTGACTATGTATATCTCGACAAAAACAGGGAACTTACTGATACCACTTATGCAGATGTGGCCTTCAGAACTTCAATCAGGTCACTTCTGAAAAATCATGAAGCAATGCCCTGGAATCAGTTCAGGGAGATTCAACTGCAGGAAATGGCTTCATTTATTCCGATTTATTACAGGAATAATGATATAATCGTCAGGAATGTCACAAGGAACTTCCAGATCTGGGATGTGAAACTGAATACTATGGTTCATTCCTTTACTGCCGGAGCCACCAATATTGACCCGCAAACAAATATTGATTATAACGCCAGCCTGATCTATACTTTTAAATCGGCTGATCCTGATTCTGCAATATTCAAGATAGTCTGTACACTTAAAACCGACGATTTTGATCCTAAGCAAAACGACACAGTTGTATACTACCAGGTATTCCGAAACTATTTTGCCTTTGACGACGGATCGGCAGAAATGGGATATGGAATAAACGGACTGGGATCGAGGAATGCAATGGTTGCCTGCCGGTTTAAATCCTATATCGCTGACACTCTGAGGTCTGTTCAGATATGTTTTAACAACAGTTACAGGGACGCAAATAAAAGATCCTTTGATCTGATTGTATGGGATGACAACAATGGAGTCCCCGGAAATATTTTGTACAGGGGTGAAGAGCTTATGGTTGAAAAGGCCAGCCTTATTAATGGCTTTTATTCCTATGTAATAGCTGAAGGAGTACCGGTTAACGGGACCTTTTATGTGGGATGGAAACAACGGTCTGAAACATACCTGAATGCAGGTCTGGATGTAAATACACCTCAAAATGGGAAACAGTTCTACTGGCTGAACGGAGACTGGGTACAATCGCAGGTTTATGGAAGCATAATGATCAGACCTGTTCTGGGAGCTTTGTCTAAAACAACTTCAATTAACGATATTTACCGGAAGCAACAGATAAGTATATCCATCAGCCCCAATCCGGCCAGGGATTTTATAACTGTATCAGCCGGTGATATTAACGACTACGAACTGACATGGATAACTATTACCGACCTGAATGGCAGGGAACTTCTGAAATCCATAAATAACGGCCCGATAAATATTTCATCCCTTAAACAGGGCATATACATCATATTCATTTCAAAATCAGGAAGGAACATTGGTTACAGCCGCCTGATCAAAGTGAGGTAATCCGGCAAATGACAGAAGAGGAGCTAATATCCGAACAGCAGGAGTTATATGAACATCACCGTTTTGTGGTGGATGGAGGACAGTCATTGCTGAGAATTGACAAGTATCTTTCATCAAGGATGGAGAAAACCTCAAGAACAAGGATCCAGGATGCTGCAAATGCTGGTAATATTCTTGTAAATAACTCTGCTGCAAAACCTAATTACAAAGTCAAACCCGGAGATATTATTCAGATAGTGCTGCCCAATCCTCCCAGGGAAATTGAGCTGATACCGGAAAATATTCCCATTAACATAGTATATGAAGATGATGATGTACTGGTGATGAACAAAGAACCCGGAATGGTTGTCCATCCTGCTTATGGTAACTATACCGGTACCCTTGTGAATGCCTTGATGTATCATTTCAGGGATCTCGCCCTTTTTAGTTCAGGTGAACTGAGACCAGGTCTTGTACACAGGATTGACAAAAACACCTCTGGTATTCTGGTAATTGCTAAAAATGAATTTGCTCTTAACAGGCTTTCAAGGCAATTTTTTGAACGGACAACTGACAGAAGATACCAGGCTCTTGTATGGGGGACACCCGATCCGCCTGAAGGAACTATTGAAGGACATGTTGGAAGAAACTTAAAGGACCGAAAGATAATGCAGGTATTTCCCGACGGCAGTGATGGAAAACCAGCTATTACCCACTATAAAGTACTTGAAGATCTCAGCTATATCTCACTTGTTGAGTGCAAGCTTGAAACAGGTCGCACCCATCAGATAAGGGTCCATTTCAGCCACATAAAACATCCTCTCTTCAATGACGAGGAGTATGGAGGAGACAAGATACTTAAGGGTACAACATTCACAAAGTACCAGCAGTTTATCAGGAACTGCTTCAGTATACTCCCCCGCCAGGCATTGCATGCCAAATCACTTTCATTTGATCACCCGGTAACAAAGAAAAGATTATCATTCGACTCGGAATTACCTGATGATATGAAGCAGGTCATTGATAAGTGGAGAAAGTATACCTCGGGAAGAGATATGGATGTTTAGGGCAAA
>CAYLYN010000008.1:10093-34955 GCA_964387565.1 uncultured Rikenellaceae bacterium
GCCCTTCCTCACCAGCTCCCTCTGGCGCCACCACCTCCGAAACTTCCTCCGCCAAAGCCTCCAAAGCCTCCTCCGCCCCTGCTGCTGCCGCCTGAAAAGCCTCCCCATGATCCCTTGTGAGAACCTCCTGAATTTAACATGCTCAGAAGTAACCATAACGGAAGGTTGCCGGAACCTATATTCCGGCTGTTTGATCCCTTTGACCTTCCCCCCAATATGATTATTATTACTATTACAATAAAGATTATTATACCTGCAGCACTGCCATCACCTGAGCTATTCTTTGATTTATTAGCATATTCATCTGAGGAAAACTCACCACGGGCAAGCGACATAAGAGTTGATGTTGCATTATCCAACCCTTCAAAAAATAGACCTTCCCTGAAGGCAGGCAGAATTTCATTGTCAATTATCTGGGCACAAGTTATATCGGGAATTGCACCTTCCAGCCCATACCCCTGTACAATTGTAATCTCTCCTTTCGATTCCTGAGTCCTGGGTTTTACAAGAATCAGAATACCATTATTCAGCTGCTTCTGTCCTATCCCCCACTTTTCACCTAATCGCTGGGCATAATCCATAATGTCATAACCGTCAAGTGAGTTAACGGTAACAATAGCAATCTGGTTTGATGTTGAATCGTTGAAAGCTACCAGCTTCTGCTCCAGATAGTCATTTTCCCTGTCAGAGAGCATCCCGGCAAAATCGTTTACAAGTCTGGGGGGGACAGGTCGTTCAGGAATGGCCTGTGCAGTTAATATGCTTGCAAAAAGAATATTAAACAAAAGCATTACAAAAATCGATCTGGAATAATGCATATTCTATTCCCCGTTTAATTTATCAAATGTAATTTCATCCGACAATTCGTTAACATCATCCTTCCTGTAGGGAAAATGAGTTTTTAGCTGTGACCCGGCCATTAAGATCCCCTGTGCTAATCCCTCAGTAAATTTGCCTTCCCTGAAAGATTTTTCCATGGTCTCCTTTATCTCATCCCAGAATCCTTCCGAGACTATTGCATTAATGCCTCCATCGCCAATAACAGCAAATTTTCTATCAGCAACTGCAAGGTAGAAAAGCACACCGTTACGGTCAACTGTTTTATACATATTAAGTTTGTCAAAAATCCAGGCAGCTCTGTCAAGGACATCCTCCTTACAACTGGTTTCTATATGTACCCTTATCTCGCCTGATGTGGCTCTTTCAGCCTCCCTGATTGAACTCAATATTTCGGCCCTTTGTTCTTTTGTAAAGAACGATGCTGCATTCATCTTTTAAAATTATTGTTTTAAAACTTTACCTCAGGAGCTCTTTCAGAACCTTCCTGGGCTTCAAAATAAGGTCTCGCTGTAAACCCGAACGGACCAGCTATGAAGTTTTGCGGAAATCGTTTAACGTATGTGTTGAACTCTCGCGCAATATCGTTGTATTTCCTTCTTTCAACAGAGATCCTGTTCTCAGTACCCTCCAGTTCAACCTGTAGATCTCTGAAGTTCTGTGTAGCTTTTAGTTCCGGGTAACGTTCCATCACAACCATCAGCCTTGATAGTGCGGAAGAGATCTCTCCCTGGGCCTGCTGGAACTGCTGCATATTTTCAGAAGTCATCTTTGCAGGATCTATTGTAACCTGTGTTGCTTTTGCCCTGGCTTCAATAACTTGTGTGAGCGTAGTCTGCTCAAAATCTGCAGCACCTTTTACCGTATTCACAAAATTTGGTATTAGGTCAGCCCTTCTCTGGTAAGCTGTCTCAACATTGCCCCACTGGCTGGCAACTCCCTCATTCATAGTAACCATACTATTGTAAACCCTTGTCCCCCACATTACTAAGCTGATAACAACAACTGCAAATACAGCAGCTATTATAATCGATATCAAACAACCTTTTTTCATTCTTTTCTGTTTTAATATTTAAATGCAAAGTTAATATTTGGACTGCTAAAATCAGACAGATATCAGGAAAATAAAACCATAATTTCTCTGGTCAGTAAGATAGGCCAGATTTAAGTAATTTGACTAATTTTGATTCTATTAAATTTTTAAAATGAAAACAATCGCAATTGCAGCTGGCGGAAACTCCTCAGAATATGAAGTATCAGTCAGGAGCGCTATAGAAGTAAGCAACGTTCTGGCAGACAAATACTTCATTTACATTATAATGATCAGGGGAACAGACTGGTACTGGGAAGATCCCAAAGGCAGGTGTATTTCTGTTGACAAAAACGATTTCACGCTTAAGACAGATGACATGAAGGTCAGGTTTGATGCAGTGTTTATTGCTATTCACGGAACACCCGGTGAGAATGGATATCTCCAGGGATATCTCGATATGCTTGGAATCCCTTATACTAGCTGCAGTGCTTTCTGTTCAGCACTGACCTTTAACAAGCAGGCATGCAAGCTTTTCCTTAAAGAGTACAGGATCCCTATGGCAAAATCAATCCTGATAAGGCAGGGAGAAGAAATTGAAATAGATGCCATAATTGAAAAGACAGGATTACCCTGTTTTGTTAAACCAAATGACAGTGGTTCGAGTTTTGGTGTCACAAAAGTCAAGAAAAAAGAAGAAATAAATGTTGCATTCGAACGTGCCTTCAAAGAGAGTGATGAGGTTCTTATTGAAGCATTCATGAAAGGCAGAGAAGTAGCCTGCGGTGTTGTAAAAACAACAAATAAAGCAATAATCTTGCCTGTTACTGAAATAATCAGCAAAAATGAGTTCTTTGATTATGAAGCAAAATATACACCCGGCAAATCGCAGGAAATTACACCTGCTGATCTGCCTGAGAAAGTGACAGAGAAGATACAGAAATTAAGTTCTGAGATATATGATATTCTCGGTTGCAAAGGACTGGTGAGGGTCGATTTTATTGTTACCGATTCCAAACCCTATTTTCTTGAGATAAATACTGTACCCGGCATGACAATGGAGAGTCTTGTACCCCAGCAGGCTAAGGCAGCAGGTATCAAACTTGAGGATCTTTATTCAATGGTGATTGAGGATGTATTAATGTAAGACACTGGGCACTGGACTCTGGGCACTGGACTCTGGACACTGGGCTATGGACATTGGGCTATGGACACTGGGCTATGGACACTAGACACTGGGCACTGGAGACAGGGCGTGGGGCGTGAGTCATTCGCCGTGCTTTGCCATCCGCCTTCGTCGGACGTAGTCCGCTACGGCGGACGAAGTCCGTAGCTTCAGCGCAGGAAGGAGCCGAGCGTCGAGCGTCCATCGTCCAGCGTCTCTTACCTTTCCTTTGCCAGCTTCAAAGCAGAAGTAGTGGTATAATATTTTGTGATCATCCCTGGCACCTCCCATTCAGGCAATTTTCCCTCTTTCAGGTATTCAAGGAATTTTGAAGTGACCTGAGCAAAATGCTCCTCATGACTCACCCTGTAATTCTGTGGAATATTTATTTTCAATGAGTTATTGGCTCCTTTCTCAATTGTGAGACCCTCATATGGTAATTCATCAAGGGCAGCTGTCAGGCTGGCAGCGAATTCATCCTGTTTTAGGCCTTTAATATTTTCTGCATATAATGTGGGGACATAATTCTCATCAGGTCCCTGTTTTATTGTAAGATCACATTGTGTTCCTCGCATGGTCGAATAGTGGGTATCTCCACCTCCTGCAGGAGCCTGGTATTTCCATTCAACTGAGATCTTTGCAAAGATGCCTTTAAGCGTATAAACCATTTCACCGTTTGAGAATACGTTCAGACTTCCATTTTTAATATCTTTTAACAGGTAGTCAGGAAATGTTTCAAGACCTGTTACACCTTTAAATTCTTCCTGAGAAATAACTGTTGGCCACCTTCTGGCAGAAACCATATTAACATCAGAAGGACTGAGAACCTGCCCGCTAAAACACTCCCACTGAACAAGATCCACAAGATGAGTGGTAATATCCACAAGGCCTTCCCCCTGCTGCTCAACGTCAAAAAACCATCCCGGCCTGATCAAAGGACTGCCTGATACCAGCTTTGAAAAGTGATGTACGCTGACCTTTGTAACTGCAGGTTCTTTTTCACTTCCATTTACCAGCGTCCCGAATACTTTGCTGTTCATTGACAGGAGCTTCTGAAGAATCGTGGTGATTTCGAATCTCTCTGTCATAATATCATACAAAAGGACACCTTTTTCTTCTGCAGATTTAAAAGCATGCTCAAGCTCCGGAAAATCTTCCGATCGTATTATCATAGGTTTGTCTGCCAGTACATTGAGACCTGCATTTATTGATTTTGTAATATATTCAGCCTTTTTCTTGTTGTTACCTGAAAGCACAACCACATTACCTGCCTTATCTTCAAGCATCTTCTCGAAAAAGTTATCCCCCTTAAAAACGATTTCATTCCACGCAGTAGGGTCTTCAGCTCTTGTGTTATACCCGTTTATTCTGTTCAGATGCTGAACAATATCAGGTCCGTCAGGAGCATAAACATATACATCAGGAGATACCTGTTCATACATCGACTTTTGCACCAGGGCTGCATGAAAATGCCCGGGATCGACTGTTATCAGCTTAACCTGTTTGTTATCCATTGAAGCTTCAGTTTTATTATGTTTTGAGCCTGGGTCTCCTGATCCACAGGAATAAAATAAAAATATACTCGCAGAAATTAATGACAGGGTTCTTTTCATTTTTCTTGATTATTAGGGTCTGAGTTTTATAGTCAGAATTTTAACATTTAAAGTTAGATAAATTTAATCAGAATTAATATTTCCTCAATGCCTGTAAAAAAGCCATTATATTATCGTCAGATACCCCGGGAGGCATTCCTCCTCCTGCCGACCAGATAATCCCTGCATGATCATCTATCTCATTGAAAGCCTTATCAACTGCTGCTTCAACCTCAACAGTATTGCCAGCAGCCAGGACATCACGGGGTGGAATATTTCCGACAAGTACAACATCCGGTCCTGCAAGATTCCTTATCTCTCCCATTGAATGATTAAAGGAGAAATTGAACATATTAACACCGATATCGCTCAGTTTCCCGGCGGTGATAAGACCGTCAGCATCATTATGAAGAAACCGGATTCGGGATCCCGTACAATTCATGATTTGCTTAAGATAAGGCGTAACGAACTCATCAAATTCATTTTCACCTAGAAAACCTGTTATATCGTCAAGAACCAGAACTCCATCAATCGAGGGGAAGCACTCTTTTTGCCATTCAAGCCAGTCACAGACAAAATCTGTGATCTTCCTTAGCAGGCGATGTGATCCTTCCGGATCAATAGTGAGTGAAAGCATGAATTCAGTGGTTCCCATCAGGAAGCTGGCAATATTCAAAGGTCCTCGCGATACTGCAAACCGTATTTCGTGGTCAGCTTTTTTAATTTTATCCCTGTTATTTTTAAGCCGGCTTATCATAAAGGGAAGCAATCCATCCGTCTTTACATTCGGCTGTAGAAGTGATTCTGCATCGCCTGTGTCTTTCAGTATTTTCTCGGCATGAGGAAGATTATTTTCCAGAAAAACCATCTTTGCTCCAAAAGCAGATGGTTCTGTGCACATTCCGTATTCTGACCAGAAAGAGGGCATGAACCATACATCAGGAAATGCATTTACTGCCTTCAGGTTTGATCTCATCCACAGGTCGTCCGATGAATAATAATCGATTGATGAAATGCCATACCAGCCGGGGATCCATGGGCTGTCAATAATAAATCCCGCAGGCTGATATCCGATCTCCTTCCCGTCAATCAGAGATAAAAGATCATTCCAGTGCTGGTTTCTCATTTTATTTAATGATTTTGATAAAAATCTCTGTGTAACTCTGTGGTCCTCAGTGTCCCGATAGCTATCGGGACTCTGTGTAAGTTCTTTTTTTTACAACAGAGTATCACATAGAAGCACTTAGAGACACAGAGAAACAGCTTACTGTTTCAGGTTTTCCTGCCGGTATGCATCTACAGGATCACATGTACAAACGAGGTTACGATCACCATACCCGTCATCAATCCTTCCCACAGCAGGCCAGAACTTATTCTCTTGAACCCATTTCAGAGGGAAGGCAGCTTTCTGCCTGTCATATTTATGATTCCACTCATTGGTGGTGATGACCATTACCGTATGTGGAGCATTCCTCAGAACGTTATCCTCCCTGTCGGCTTTTCCATCCTTAATATCCTGTATTTCAGCACCAATGGAGATCATTGCGCTAATAAACTTATCAAGCTCCTGAAGCGATTCCGATTCTGTGGGCTCCACCATAAGAGTACCGTGAACCGGGAATGAAAGTGTAGGTGCATGAAATCCGTAATCCATCAGCCTTTTTGCAATATCGGCTTCAGTTATGCCGGCTTCTGACTTAAATTGCCTGCAGTCAAGGATCATTTCATGAGCAACAAATCCTTCAGCACCTGAATAAAGTGTTTTAAACCATCCTTTTAACCTGGCGGCAATATAATTTGCATTAAGTATTGCAATTTTGGTTGCAGAAGTAAGTCCATCCGCTCCCATCATCATAACATAGGCATGTGATATAGTAAGAATATGACCACTTCCGAAAGGAGCTCCTGCCACGGCAGATATCCCATGGCTGCCGCCTGTTCTGGTCATCGGATGCGATGGAAGAAACTCTGCAAGCTTATCATTGCATACTATTGGTCCCATACCGGGTCCTCCTCCTCCATGAGGTATTGCAAATGTTTTGTGGAGATTGAGATGGCAAATATCAGCTCCTATATGTCCGGGACTAGTGAGTCCTACCTGTGCATTCATGTTTGCTCCATCCATATAAACTAATCCGCCATTCGCATGAATAAGATCTGTTATTTCAATGACGTCAGCCTCAAATACTCCATGAGTTGAGGGATAGGTTATCATCAGGCAGGCCAGGTTATCTTTATTAGCCTCAGCTTTGGTCCTCAGGTCAGGAACACTGATATTACCTTTTTCGTCGCAATCAACAACAACTATCTGCATTCCTGCCATTGCGGCACTTGCAGGATTCGTACCATGTGCCGATGAAGGAATGAGTACAACATTCCTGTGACCTTCACCACGGGTTATATGATATTCACGGATGACAAGTATTCCGGCATATTCTCCTGCAGCGCCAGAGTTGGGCTGGAATGAAATTGCCTGTAATCCGGTAATCTCCTTTAATGCCTCTCCCAGTTCATCCATAACCTGGTAATACCCCTCAGCCTGGTCGGATGGAACAAAAGGATGAATATTTCCAAATTCAGGCCATGTCAATGCAAATAATGATGTAGCAGGATTCAGCTTCATGGTGCAGGAACCAAGTGATATCATACTATGCGTCAGGGAAAAATCCTTGCGTTCCAGCATCTTAATATACCGCATCATCTCTGTTTCGCTGTGATACCTGTTAAAAGTACCTTCCTGAAGGAAAGAAGATTGCCTGATGGATTTTGCTTCAAGAATCTCACAATTGCAATGTGCATATATTTTTTTATGCTCTTTTCCTGCAACCTTGGCAAATATATTAACTATTGAATCTATCTCACTGATAGTAGTAATTTCATCAGTACTGATATTCACTGAATTACTTTCGGGATAAAAGAAATTAATCTGAGCTTCCAGTGCAAGCTTTCTGACCTCTTCTGAGCTAATTCCTGATGGAAGTTCTACCTTTATAGTATCAAAGAATGCAGAATTAACCTGTTTGAATCCGAGCTGCTTAAGATTATAATTAATTGTACAGGCTGATTTATGAATATGGGTTGCAATCCTTTTCAATCCCTCCGGACCATGATACTGTGCATACATTCCTGACATCGAGGCCAGAAGTGCCTGGGCAGTACATATATTTGATGTAGCACGTTCTCTTTTGATATGCTGTTCTCTTGTCTGCAGGGCCATTCTCAAAGCACTTTTTCCCTGAGCATCTACTGAAACACCGATTATTCGGCCCGGCATATTGCGTTTTAACTCTTCTCTTGTAGCCAGGAAACCTGCATGAGGACCACCAAAACCCATCGGAAGGCCCATCCTCTGACTGGACCCCACAACAATATCAGCTCCCCATTCACCAGGAGGAGTAAGGATTGCCAGGCTCATCAGATCGGCGGCCACACCAACCAGTATACCGGCCGAATGCGCCATATCTGTAAAAGACCTGTAATCTCTGAGTTGCCCTGAAGCTGCAGGATACTGCACCAGGGCTCCGAAGTAAGTCTCATTAAAGCTGGCCGTGGTATATTTTCCGACAACAAGCTCGATACCGAGAGGTGCGCTTCGCGTTTTCAGCACATCAAGTGTCTGCCTGAAAATATCCTCATCAACGAAGAATTTAACTGCGCCGGCTTTTACAGCATTCCTGGACCTTACATTGAACATCATTATCATTGCTTCAGCAGCAGCTGTAGATTCATCGAGAAGTGACGCATTTGCGATCTCCATGGCTGTTAGCTGAATGATCATGGTCTGAAAATTCAGCAGGGCTTCTAGCCGTCCCTGGGAGATCTCAGCCTGGTATGGAGTATAGGAAGTATACCAGGAAGGATTTTCCAGTACATTCCTTATTATAACTGATAACGGAGCAACACCATAATATCCCTGCCCTATAAATGATCTGAACATTTTGTTCTTTCTGCCGATTCTTCTCAGATGGTTAAGATATTCAAACTCACTCATGGCAGGAGGAAGAGTCATTGGCTTTTTAAGCATTATTGATTCCGGCAGGGATTTCCTAACAAGCTGATCCAGTGAAGAGACTCCTATTTTATCAAGCATATGGGGAAGTTCATGTTCACGGGGACCATTATGCCTGTTTACAAAATTATCTGTTGACATATATTGAATAATTAAATTTGCTGTATAAATAGTTGGCAATAGTAAAAAAATCCTTTCAGATCCAATATGCTTTAAGTCATATTAAACCAGGGATTTGTTCTTATTTCTTTCCCGATTGTTGTTTCACCTCCGTGACCTGCATAAACAACTGTAGATTCAGGAAGTACAAATAATTTACTCCTGATACTATTTATAAGTGTCTCGTAATCGCCTCCATCCAGATCTGTCCTGCCAATACTTCCTGCAAAAAGGGCATCTCCTGTAAAAATCCATCCTTCCTTTTCAAAATAAAAGGCCACACCTCCTGCCGAATGTCCTGGTACATGGAGTACCTTTAACTCTGTGGAACAGAATTTTATTATTTCATTATCTGTTATAAATCTCTCAGGCTCAGGTGCAGGTTCCATTGTTAGTCCGAATATTACCGCATGTTGCGGCCCCTTTCTGCGATTCTTCTCTTCCTGTTCATGACTCAGTGCCCTGATGTTATATTTTTCCAGCAAATAACCGTTGCCGAAAATATGATCAAGGTGACAATGTGTATTCAGGAGAAGTGCCGGTCTAAGCTTTTTTTCTTCAATGAATGATGTAAATACATCAAATTCAGCATTATCATAACATCCACAATCTATGATAGCACAATCACCTGAATTATCTTCAATAATATAGGTGTTAACATCTATTGGTGAAAAAACAAGCCTGTGAATTTCCATAATAAATTATTTTCCGTTAACAATACCTTTCAACATAGGTACAAATGCAAAACTGCCATGTCCGGTGTTTTCAAAAGAATCCTCACCTGTTCTTTCAATAGCAGTCATTGTCTGGGATGATGATCCGCCCAATGGTATCACAAGCCTCCCTCCAATCTTAAGCTGACTCAGAAGTTCAGCCGGAGTTTCAGGTGCAGCAGCAGTAACAATGATGCCATCAAAAGGCCCATACTGTGGTTTACCGGCATAACCATCACCATAAAAAAAGTCAATATTATACCCCAGCAATGCAATTGTTTTCTGGGCTTTAAGGTAAAGGTCCCTGTAGCGTTCTATTGTATAAACCTTTGCTCCCATTTCAGCAAGAACCGCAGCCTGGTATCCGGAACCGGTTCCCACCTCAAGTATCTTATCTCTTTTTTTCACCCTCAGGAGTGAAGTCTGAACAGCAACAGTATATGGCTGGGATATTGTCTGACCCGAACTGATCGGGAAAGCTTTATCGACATATGCATGTATAAGGAAAGCAGGATCCATAAACAGATGGCGGGGCACTGTATCTATAGCTCTGAGCACCTCTTCATCCGATATCCCCTTTTGCCTCAGCTCAGCAACCAGTCGCTTTCGTTTCCCTTTAGCTTCAAATGAATCTCTCATCCGCAATCCTCAATTTCATTATTTTGATGCAGCAAAAATATGAAAAATGAGGGAGGTGATCCAGAAGGGAATCCTATTATTTATTGACGTTTTATGAACTCTCCAGATTATTGGCTTATGAGTTATAAGATTTGAAAAAATAATATGCAATAACCTTTATCTTTTGTAATTTTATCTCATGAATCGTGCTAATTCTTCTATTTACAGAATTGTTAAAACCACCTGCGACTATGCATTTGCAGCCATCTGCCTTCTTGTTCTAAGTCCGGTGATAATTATACTCTCGATACTGATATTTACGACAGGAGGAGCTCCAGTTATATATTCTCAAAAGAGAACCGGCAAAAATGGTAAGCCTTTCAATCTGTATAAATTCCGTTCACTCAGGCACGGGCTAAACGAGGGAATTGATCTTATAAGTGATAAGAATGACATAAGGATAACACGGATTGGCAGGATAATGAGGAAGTACAAGCTTGACGAGATACCCAATTTTGTTAATGTACTCAGGGGAGAAATGTCTGTTGTAGGACCACGTCCGGAACAGGAATATTATATTGAAAAGATACTCCCGAGATCCCCCGGGTACAGCAACCTTTTAAAACTTAAACCAGGCATAACCTCTTTGGGAGAAGTCAGATATGGCTATGCCTCAAACCCCGATCAGATGATCGAGAGGCTTAAGTTTGACCTCTATTACCTTGAAAACAGATCATTAATGCTCGATCTGAAAATAATTATTGAAACGACTGGAATTGTTTTAAAGGGAAGAGGGATATGAGTTGAAGGCGCAGGGGCGTACTTCGGCAGGCTCAGCATTAAAGGGCGTAAGGGCGCAAACCTTTAACATGGAACCTGGAACCTGAAACAATAGAAACCTTTTTACATTATATTCCTGACAACTTATATACTCCAACCGGTTTATAAATTGGTCCTTCCGGACGCAGGATACTCTCATAAAAAGTAATCTCAGTAACTCTGATTTTTTGTATCTCCTTGTTCCTGTATTTTTCGATAAGATCTGAAAGAACGTTAATATTGTTTAAACGTTTGATCCTTCCAAGTGTGATATGCGGATTGAAAGGCCTGTCCTCCAGCGGAATACCCGTTTCTCTGAGCCCTGATATAATTATTTTCTGCAGACTATCTATTTCCGGCGATCTGCTGATCCCTGACCAGATAATCCTTGGATCCTTCAGACTCCTGAATATACCTGCTCCACAAAGTTCCAGGTTAAAACTTCTGATACCTGAACAAATTTCTTTGAGAAGGTTATCGATCTCTTTAACTTTTTCTTCCTGAGTATCACCAAGAAAGACAAGTGTTATATGGATATTGGAAGTCCCGGTCCATTTGATGTTATCATCTTTCAGAATTGCTTTAAAAAATGAGAACATCTTTAAAAACTCTGCTCCCGGTTCTACCTTTATAGCAATAAATACCCGCTTCATAGAATAATCTTTCCAGGTACAGTTATAATCTTCCTTCTTCTATCTCGATTAGTATCATTTCAATTGCAGCATCTTCTCCAAACCTGTCATACTGAGCTTTCAGGTTTGTCCCGAAAAGTCGTGCAATACCCTGCCAGAAGGTAGCACTCAGCCAACCACGGTATTCCCTTATAAGCTCATAGGATGTATTTTGTGTCTCCCTGTCGATCAACTTAATAAGGATAATCCCCTGGCTTATTGTAAGATGTGTAATATCATTTTCATACTGTGCGAAAACATCTTTTTCAACATCTTTAAGGTAAGCTTTTCGTTCCCGCTCAGTATCCATTTTTTTCAGCTCCTCATTCACCATAGAAAGCCGGTCGCGAACAATAAGTGCATAAGGATATGCCCTTTTGATGTTATATATCAACCTTTCATACCTCCTGTAATCCCTTCTGGTTGATGAGCTTTTTGATGCTCCTCCCACAATTGTAACTTCCTTGATTTCAACTTCAGGCATTGTAACACCATTCCGGTCTACTTTCTGAAGAAGATAGAACCTGTCAGGTAGTGAATCATTGAGGTGCTTTAATGAATCATTCTGTGCTGACAGAGCTAAACATGAAAACGTTACTATGATAACTAGTGATAATCTCACATAATCTGATTTATGCAAATGTATCAAATAATAGACCAAATGAGATTCAGGTCACGCTCATTTGAATCATCGATTTGAGCTGTCTCAACAGGTTTATTGAGTTAAATCACGGATTAACAATAGCCAAAAAAAGGTATATTTGTTCAAATTCATATTATGGGACTTAAAGTTGAGGAATTAGATAATACACAAAATTTCAGGCAGTTAATTTCAATATCTTATTCTGATCTTATAGAATTTATTTTTAAGTACCTGAAAAAAATTACCCCGGTAATTGCCCTCTTCTGGTTTCTGAATTCTATTTTCCTGGGAATTGCCATCTACACCAGGATCAAAATTTCTTCAGATTTTTCACTTCCAGGTATTGTTCTTCATTCAGTAACCGGATTTCTAATCCTTCCTGTACTATGTATCCCCTTGCATGAAGCACTTCATATAATCCCCTACTATCTATCAGGTGCCAGGGATATAAGGATAGGCATGGACCTGAAACAATACATTTTTTATGTAACAGCACACAGGTATGTTGCTGATTCAAGACAGTTCATAATAGTCGCCCTGGTCCCTTTTGTAATTATCAGCCTTGTGGTACTTATCCTGATAATTCTCCTGCCCGGTCTGTGGAAATGGAGTTTCTCTGCTTTCCTGTTTGCTCATGGAACCATGTGTGCAGGTGATGCAGCCCTTTTAAATTTCTATTATGTCAACAGAGAGAAAAAAATATTTACCTGGGATGATGCTGATGAAAAAATGGCGTATTTTTATGAGAGACTGGGTGAGGGGGAGTCCCGATAGCTATCGGGAGGGTGAAAGGGAGAAGGAAGATGGCGTGGGCATTACAATGTAGCAGAATGCTGTTTTCTTAGTGTATTAAAACTTTTTCGAGAAATTAATATCTGGCGGAAAAATAAAAGAAACTGAATATGAGAGATTACAAGCATATTACAGCTCTATGGTTAATGATCCTGTTTGTTTTTTCTGCAAATGCACAGGTAAAACCTGACACGCTGACTTACAAACCATTTATATGGAAATCAGAAGCTCCACAGAACTGTCCGTTCAAACAATCAGAAACTCTGAAGGGAATTAAGCTGTCAGGCTTTAAAAGCGGTTTTCATGTTGCTGACACCTGGTATCCCACATGGGCGGATGATGATAAGCTTTACTCACCATATACAGATGGACCATGTCCACGTCTTGATGGTTCGGGTGAATCATCCAATTCTGCCGGAGAAAATGCAACAACAGGTCATGCGGTAATCGAAGGCGATGATCCTATGAACCTGACAGTTTACAGCCTTGGATTATCAAAAGGAAATCCTTTTCCGTACCAGGGGAGATATCCCTGTGGCAGCCTTGTTTACAATAAAATATGGTATTACGGCATATACTGCCTTGCTCCTGCCGGCAGCGCACAGTATGGTGATTCGACATTCAACTGGCCCTGGATGGGACCATTTGTAGGATTCAGGTATTCGACAGATTACGGGCGAACATGGAATGAAACTCCACATACACCTGGCAAACCCCTGTTCGGTGAAACAGGAATCAATGGCTATCCTGTGAAATTAGGGTCTCCGCACTTTGTCGATTTTGGAAAAAACATGCAGCATTCTCCCGATGGAAAGGCATACCTTGTGGCACATGGAGCGACAAAAAACGATAATCCGTACCGCTTTTATAATGTAAGCTGGATAACAGGTGATCAGATATACCTGATAAGAGTAACACCTTCAATTGAAAACATTAATGATCCTTCTGCATATGAATACTATGCAGGTAAAGACCGGCAGGGAAATCCCCTCTGGACAAATGATTTTAAGAAGATCAGGCCTCTGATTGAATGGGATAATAACATGGGATGTGTTACAATAACCTATAATGCTCCATTGAAGAAATACCTCATGTGCATTACCGACGGAGGAAATACCTGTGCAAGAATGAACACATATATTCTCGAGTCAGATAAACTTGAGGGAGAATGGAAACTGGTAACCTATCTTAAGAACTTTGGGGAGCAGGCCTATTTTGTTAATATCCCTTCAAAATTCATTAGCCCCGATGGCAAGACTGCATGGCTTCTCTATTCCGGTAATTTTGCAACTGACTGGAACGGGATGAAGATCAGGTCAGATCCACCCGGATCGCATTATGGTATGGTTTTTCAGAAATTTGAATTCATAAAATGAAAATAATAATAACTAAACAACTCACCCTGAGCTTGACGAAGGGTGCGACTTTGCGATTTTTTTCTACTTTAAAATTTTACAACTTTGCGACTTTGCGACTTTGCGACTTTGCGACTTTGCGAGAAAACTAAACTGACATGAAAAAACTAACTTCAATCATTACATTATTATTTCTGTCTGTAGCTCTTTCGATGGGCCAGAAGAAAATTGTTAACCTTCCTGATCTTCCCGGATTTATCACACTAAAATGTGACTTTCATATGCATACTGTTTTCTCCGACGGGCAGGTCTGGCCCCAGAACAGGGTTGATGAAGCAATCAGGGATGGACTTGATGCAATAGCCATTACAGACCATCTTGAATATAACCCG
The DNA here is from genome assembly GCA_964387565.1 of uncultured Rikenellaceae bacterium. GTDB lineage: Bacteria > Bacteroidota > Bacteroidia > Bacteroidales > VadinHA17 > LD21. The sequence goes on from CAYLYN010000008.1 coordinate 24,889, forward strand.
AAGAAAGAGTACATCCCGATGGATCACAATGCAGGCTGGAAAATATGCGAACAATATGCAAAGGAGCGGAATCTTATCCTGGTACATGGTACTGAAATAACCCGCAAGATGCCTCCGGGACACTTTAACGCATTATTCATTAAAGACGCCGGTCTTATCGCAAAAGACTCGGTTTGGGATAATTTTGAGGAGGCAATTAAACAGGGAGCCTTTCTTCAGTGGAATCACCCGGGATGGAAAGCCCAGGAACCGGATGGAATTCCCAAATTATATGATATACATAAAAAGCTTATCAAGAACGGATGGCTGCATGGCATTGAGGTTTATAACGATGCAGATTTCTATCCCCTGGCATTTACCTTCTGTGAAGAGAATAACATTACCCTGATGGGAAACAGTGATATACATGCAATCATAAGCGAACGATACCCGGCTCCTGAACACAGGCCTATGACACTCGTTTTTGCAAAAGAGAGAAGTCACGACTCCCTTAAAGAGGCTATGTTTGCAGGACGTACAATGGTTTATTTCGGCGGAAAGCTTGCCGCGAGAGAAGAGTATGCAAAACCTTTCTTTTACCAGTGTATATCGGTAGGTAAACCATATTTTCAGAATGACAAGACTATCTTTTTTGAGGTTACGAACAAATCGGATGTTCCGTTCTTCCTTGTAAACGGACCCAAAGATGCTCCAGCATCAATAACACTTGCTGCCAATTCCGTAACAAGGATTGCAGTAAGTAAGAAGATAACTTCTCCCCTTGTTTATGATGTTGATAATGTAATTACAGGTGAGAAGAAGGTTCTGAGAGCTGAAATAAAATTCTGAAGATTAACTCTCTGGTTTCTCCATGTCTTCGCTGTGAACCTCTGTGAAAGTTCTTTTTAGTTACACAGAGAGGCACGGAGAAGACACAGAGGTCCAGAGAGTTTTTTTATTTAAAACTTTTGCTTACTCAGCTTCAACACATCGTCATCCTTTGTCACCGGCCTCAGTCTGAAAGAGTATTCATAACTTCTTTCCAGGAGCCTGTATTTGGCATGTATCGGAGCTCCCCATGAATCATCACCTCCGACTCCCATCTGCCCGTAATCAATATTAAGATTAACAAGATCCCGTGGTTTAATATCTGTTGTATGGGTATTTGCCGATTTTGCATCCTTCCTGTACTGCGACAGTTTTCCGGGCGATTCAAAATCATCATGTATATAATTGAGCGCGGCAAAACAGATTACAGGATCACCGGTAATAAGAAGTCCGGATTCGTCATCATTTGTAAGGAGTAACCAGCGGGTATCAGTCTTGTAACCATTCTCCTGCGGTCTGATATAGGGCGTATACTGGTCGGCAACAGTGCTTTCATACAAACCTGTTTCTGCTGATGTCTTCCTGTCGAGGTAGTTCTCATGAGGGCCTCTGCCAAACCATTTCAGGTTTGAAAATTCGTCCGGAAGCTGCATCTGCATTCCTACTCTCGGTAATTCCGGAATACGGTTCGACAACTTGTTGAACTGGTTCTTTATAACAATATCACCATTACTGGAAATCGTATAGGTTGTTGCAAAACCGGCTATTTTTACTCCGGCAGTATCGGGAATATCATAGGAGAATGTAACAACAACCTTTCCCAGTGAAGGTTGGGTAACAGAAGCTTTTGTGACAGAAGCCCTATCCCCTGCCTTTTTCCAGACACCAAGCTTCCTGTCCATATTATATCCATAATCATTATCGGTCGGTGGCCTCCAGAAATCAGGCTTCGGAGCCTTTTTTATGAATTCCATCTCTTTAAAAACAAATGAATTCATCTCTCCTTTTTGCAGATCAAAGACCACTTTTATGTCAGGGCCTGCCACTTCAAGTTTTCCACCCACAGTATTAGTCTGAAGAATAGAGATATCTGAGTTACCGGCAGCTAACTCCTTCGGCTCTGAAGCAAGCGGAAATTGTGCTGTCGCATATACATGGCCTTCAGGAACAAGATTCCATGAATCGTTGCGCCTGGCTCTTAGATTAAGGAAATACTCTGTCCCGGGAGCCGGATCTACCTTTTCATAGGGTATCATTACTTGCGAAACAGTCCCTGGTTTGAATTCGGGCAGATTTATAGTACCTGCCTGCAATACAGTTCCGTCAGCTACTACATCCCACTCAAATAAGAACTCTGAAAGCTCTGTAAAATCATACTTATTCGTGATCTTAATCATTCCTGCTTTAAGATCCACAGGATCAAATACGATATACTGATAAACCTTTTTAACCTCCTTTAATCCTGGTTTAGGAGTTCTGTCGGGCCAGGTGAGTCCGTTAAGACAAAAATTTCCATCAGAGCGAATACCCTCCTCACCATAATCACCTCCATAGGTCCAGTATTTTTCACCCATTTCATTTGTCTCCAGAAGGCCCTGGTCAACCCAGTCCCATATAAATCCCCCCTGCAGTTTCGGATATTTTTCAATTACATCCCAGTAATCCTGGAAATTACCGGTTGAATTACCCATGGCATGCGCATATTCACACATTATCAGGGGCCTGTCCTGAGTTTTATCCTGTGCATATTGTTCGAGGTATTCAATCTTAGGATACATAGGGCACCAGATATCAGTATGTCTTTCCGGGGCATTGGTAAAATGTTCTGCCCTTTCGTACTGGACGGGACGTGTCACATCTCTTCCCTTGATCCATTTGTATCCATTCAGAAAATTGTGTCCGTCACCTGCTTCATTACCCATCGACCAGAAAATAATTGAAGGATGATTCTTGTCCCTCTCCACCATGCTTTGCATCCTTGTAAGATGAGCTTCTGCCCATTCAGGTTTATCAGCAATTGTAACATCTTTGTCGTAACCTATACCATGCGACTCAATATTTGCTTCATCGATCAGGTACAGACCATATTTATCACACATTTCGTACCATAGTTCCTGTTGAGGATAATGAGAGGTTCTGACGGCGTTGATATTGTGACTCTTCATAACCCTGATATCTTTAAGAATAAGTGCCTCATCCACAACATGACCATTAATATCATCATGCTCATGCAGGTCTGCTCCTTTAAACGTGACGGGAACTCCATTTATCAGAACCTGAGAGTTTTTAATCTCTATCTTCCGGAATCCTGTCCTTGCGCTCACACATTCAAGAACTTTGTCATTTTTATCTTTAAGTACAATAACAAGATTATACAGGTTGGGCTTTTCTGCAGACCACCTTCTTACACCCGGAACAGATTTGCTAAATGACAGGATCCCCTTTCCATCAGTAAGGGAGATATCTTTTGATTCAGTATAAATATTTTTAGATCCGTCAAAAAGGGAGATTTCAGCTTTCAGATCAGTATTTTCACGGAGCACATTCTTTAAGGAAACATCTAGTTTAAGAAGGCCATCCCTGTAGTTATTCTCAAGATCGCCAACAGCAAAAAAATCATTAATATAGTTTTTAGGACGTGCATGAAGGTAAACTGATCTCTGTATTCCGCTCAGTCTCCAGAAATCCTGATCCTCGAGGTAACTGCCATCACTCCAGCGATATACCTCAACAGAGATAGTGTTTTTTCCATTTTTCAGGAATTTTGTTATGTTAAATTCTGCCGGCATCTTACTGTCTTCACTGTAACCGGCAAGTTCTTCATTTATCCATACATAGAATGCCGAACTAACAGCTCCGAAATGCAGGAATATCTCCTTGTCCTTCCAGTCGGAAGAAACTTTGAATGTTCTCTTATATGAACCGACCGGATTCCACTCATGATGTATAAAAGGTGGATTCATCGTGAAAGGATATCCTATATTAACATAAATGGGAATATCGTATCCTCTCCTCTGCCAGTTAGAAGGGACATCTATATCTTTCCAGTCGCGTGTATCATAATCATCCTTATAGAACCAGAAAGGTCTCTGATCGGGAGATTTTACCCAGTAGAACTTCCATATACCATCAAGTGACTGGTAATTTGGAGAGTTTTTCTTATCTGCTTCAAGAGCTGATGCCACATCAGTGTAGCTTATCATTGTGGCATGAGGATCTTCACAGTTAATCTGGTTAATTCCGGGATTTTCCCAGTCACGTGGCTCTTTTTCTGTAAAAGGCACTCCTTCATATTTGCTGTATTTTTTGCATGATACCATTAACAGTAATACAAGCGATATCAATAGAGATAATCTTTTCATATGATTCTTCCGTTAAGTATGCTGTAAAATTAACTAATCTCTAATCTTCTGCTGCTCTTTCTTTTTTATTATTCTTTCAATTTGAGGAATATCGGATGGGAAATTGACATTCGTAAATATCTCTCTCATCTCATCTCCGAGATCCATAAACCTGACATCCCTTTCTGAAAAAAAATCTCTCACTGCATAGCTTCCCGGAGACACCAGGTATTCTTCGAGTGAACTTAATAAAGAACGCCTGAAAACCGAATGCAGTGGTTCTATTGAGCTGCCTGTTCTGGGTATAAGTATTTCACATTCCAGTTCACTGAAAAGATCTGATTGCTTAATGATAAGCTCCCTGTTTAAAAAAGGCATATCTCCTGCAAAAATAAACACAGCATCGCCGGTTGCAGCTTTCAGTGAGGCATGTATACCTCCTATAGGCCCTCTGCCTTTGTAATGATCGCCTGTTAGTAAGCACCCTTCGTACCGGATGAAGTGTTCAGGCGTATTTGTTACTATAATTATCTCTTTGAAAATCCCTTCCAAAACATCCAGCATTCTTGCTAGTATTGTTTTATCTCCAAGAATCAGATTAGGTTTTATAACACCTTTCATCCTGCTTCCTGGTCCTCCTGCAAGAATTGCTGCAGTCATTTTTTTCTGCATCAGAAAAGGCCGGTTATATTTCCATCTGAATCTATATCAATATTTTCAGCAGAAGGTACTGCGGGCAGACCAGGCATTCGCATTATTGTGCCGGCGATAGGGACTATAAATCCTGCCCCTGAAGATAATTCCACTTCACGGATTTTGACAGTAAATCCGGTTGGACGGCCTCTTTTTAAAGGATCATCCGAAAGTGATTTCTGTGTCTTGGCTATACAAACGGCAAGATCGCCAAGTCCAAGCTTTTCGATCCTGTCAAGCTGAGACTTTGCTTTCAGGGCATATTCAACATGATCAGCCCCGTACATAAGTTTGCAAACTGTTTCGATCTTTCTCTCAAAAGGCCATGTGAGGTCATAAAGAGGCTTGAAATTATTTTCATCATCATCAATCGATTTCAGAACGGTGTTAGCCAGATCCACTGCACCTTTTCCGCCTTCGGCCCATGAATTATTTATAGCTGCCATGACATTCTGACTATTACAATGTTTTAACAGAAGATCTATCTCTTCATCCGTATCAGAATCAAATCGGTTAACAGCAACAACAGGCCTGAAACCAAACCATCTCATATTTTCGATATGCTTGTCGAGGTTATCAAATCCCCTTGAAAGAGCTTCAGTATTATTTCTCTGTAGATCGGAAAGTCTGGCACCTCCATGATATTTAATAGCACGGATTGTGGCAACCAGCACCACTGCATCAGTCCTGAAATTGCCAAACTGTGATTTTATATTGAAGAATTTTTCTGCTCCAAGCTCACTTGCAAAGCCTGCTTCAGTCACCACAATCTCACTCAGCGACATCCCCATCCTGGTGGCAATGATTGTGTTAGTACCCTGGGCTATATTTGCAAACGGTCCCCCGTGAATAATTGCAGGAGTTCCCTCAAGAGTCTGAACCAGATTCGGTTTAATAGCTTCTTTAAGTAAGACTGCCATTGCTCCCTGGGCTTTCAGATCCCTGGCAAAAACAGGCTTATCTGAATATGTATATCCTATAAAAATGTTCCCGAGTCTTCTTTTCAGGTCGTCGAGGTCCTTAGCAACACAAAGAGTTGCCATAACTTCCGATGCAGCCGTAATATTGAATCCTGATTGCCTCGGTACGCCTTCCGTAGTACCTCCGAGCCCAATAACTATATCCCTTAATGACCTTTCATTCATATCCATCACTCTTTTCCACGAGACAGTCCTGGGATCTATTCCAAGATTTCCCTCCCTGAGCTGAAGGTTATTATCAATAAGGGCAGCCAGCAGATTATGGGCCTTTTCAACAGCTGAGATATCACCCGTAAAATGCAGGTTTATGTCTTCCATCGGAATGACCTGGGAAAAACCACCACCGGCAGCACCGCCTTTAATACCGAAAACCGGACCGAGTGACGGCTCACGCAGTACCACTGTAGTTTTCTTTCCCAGCAGGTTAAGTCCCTGGGCAAGGCCTATTGACGTAGTAGTTTTACCCTCTCCGGCAGGTGTTGGTGTTATTGCTGTTACAAGAACCAGCCTGGATCTCTTTAGACGCTCTTCATCAATAAATTTAAGCGGTATCTTAGCCTTGTATTTTCCATATAGTTCAAGTTCTTCGCGGGGTATTCCAAGTATTTCAGCTATCTCACCAATAGGTTTTATCTTCGCCTCCTGGGCTATCTCTATATCATGTTTCATATCTGTTCTTGTAAATCAGGGAATTTTTTAGTATATTGTATTTTATCTTCTCCCCATTATCAACAAATGTAAAAGAAATTATGGAAAGGAACATAAACAGGCTGTATGATGACTACAAAAAGGGCCTTACAAGCCGCCGCGATTTCATCAAAAAACTGACAATGGTTACCGGCAGCAGTGCTGCAGCCATGGCGCTTTTGCCTCTCCTTGATGAGAACAGCATAAAATCATCTGCAGCATCTGCCGATAAAGACCTTGTTACTGAAATGATCAGTTTCCCTGCCTCTACCGGTGAAATGAAAGGATTCATGGCTTATCCTGTAAAAGGAAAGAAATTTCCGGCGGTGGTTGTGATCCATGAGAACAGGGGTCTCCAGCCACATATCAAAGATGTCACCAGCAGAATGGCAAAAGAGGGTTTCCTTGCACTGGCACCCGATGGATTATCCCCGCTGGGTGGAACACCCGACAATGATCCCGGTAAAGCAGGCACAATGATAAGAGAGCTGAAGAGCGAGGAAACCGTCAGGAATTTTGTGGCTGCCGTTAAATATCTTGACACGCATCCTAAATCGACCGGAAAGGTTGGATGTACCGGATTCTGCTGGGGTGGCGCCATGACTAACCAGGTGGCAGTAAACTCGGCTGAACTCGACGCTGCGGTTCCATACTACGGAAGGCAGCCGGCTACTGAGGATGTTGCTAAGATCAAAGCTCCCATACTTGCACATTATGCAGGAAATGATCCGGGTATAAACGCCGGAATAGAGGCTTTCGAACAGGAACTGAAAAAACAGAACAAGGAGTACCAGATATTCATTTATGAAGGCGCAAGCCATGCTTTCAATAATGATTCAAATCCTGAACGGTATAATGAACAGGCAGCAAAGCTTGCATGGGGAAGAACTGTGGCATTCTTTAAGGAGAAATTAAAATAACATACCTGCAGGGACAATCCACGGCATGTCTTTATTTGAATCCATTAACCACAAAGATCTGGAATATAATTAAATATCTCCTTAGCGCCTTTGCGCCTTAGCGAGAAAAATGAATCAGAATTTACAATTTCACGCGAAGACGCGAAGACGCAAAGACGCAAAATCTCTACAATTGATTTTTTCTCCATTCTGCACCTATGGCCTCAACAAAGGGTTTGCAGTGGTTAAAGAAGTGTTTGTACCCGCTGCAGAGGTAATTAAGTCCTGATTCACCTTCAGGAGTATCAATAAACCTGTTCTTAGGACATTCTCCGTTACACATATTTAATACTTCACATCGCTGACAATAACCAGGCAGGGTGGAAGATTTCAACTCACCAAATCTTCTTTGTTCCTGACTGTCAAGATAGTATTCCAGGGGATGATCACTGAGATTTCCCAGCAAATGATCAGGATCAGCATAATGATCGCATGAATAAAAATCACCATTATGCTCAACAACGGGAACCCCTCCGCAGTTTTTTTTAAATATGCAAAGTGTATGTTCCTGGTCAAATGCAGTCCTGGCTGCCTCCTCAATGATCTGGATCTTTATCCTCCCTATATCATTCTCAACCCATCTGTCAAAAATCAATGAAAGGAACCTGCCAAACTCCAGCGCCGGAACCGAATTCCCTGAAACAAGCTCCGTAGAATGCTCTGCTCTCTCAACCAGGGGAAGAAAAGTAATATACTCTGCCCCGAGATCTCTGAAAAAATCATAAACAACCAGAGGGTGTTTTACATTGACAGAACTGACAACGCAAAGCAGTTCCGGATTGATACCATATGATTTCAGAAGATGTATTCCTTCGATGACTCTTTCAAAAGTCGGGTTATTCTGACTGGTATGCCGGTTAATATTATGAAGTTCACCGGGTCCGTCAATGCTGATACCGGTTATAAACTTCTCATCTGCGAAAAATCTGCACCATTCCTCACTGATCAGGGTTCCGTTCGTCTGGATTCCATTCATTATCTTCCTGCCGGCCGGAAGATGCCTTTTTTGCATTGTAACTGCCTTTTTATAAAAATCAATGCCTGCCATCATCGGTTCCCCACCATGCCATGAGAAAAATATGAGCTCATCATCAGACGCCGAAATATGTTGTATAACATATTTTTCAAGCACCTCATCAGACATTATTGTTTTCTTAACAGAAGGATATAATGCACTCTTTTCCAGATAATAACAATAACTGCAATTAAGATTGCATAAAGCGCCAACCGGTTTAACAAATACCTGAAATTCACGAAGACCTGACATCACCATTCTCCCATTTAATAAGATTTTGCTCACTTTTGGCAGGAATATCCATCCTTATCCTCCAGTTAACAGGATAGTAGTTATTCATACGGTTACCTAAATTCTTGACAAATCCAAGATTAACTCCCTTGTAAGTTACAATATTCCAGCCAGCTGTACCTGACTGAATTTTCAGCTTATCCCTTCTCATAAAGGCAACAGCATCATCATAACCAGGGTCAATAACCGGGAAGACACCTGAGCTGTAACTGTTAGCCAGAGCAAGCTCATGCGATGGAAGAAAGTCTCTCTTCTTCACGGATGCAATCAGGGTTCCTGCTTTGATAATCTTCAGATTATGAAGAAGCTCATAATATTCTTCGCGGCTGCATGGCAACCCCCATATTTCATCACCCCATTTTATCAACCTTTCATTGCTGACAGTGGTCCATGATTTTACCGATTCAACTTCATGCTTCGAAGGATTTAATTCTGTCGTTATTCGCTGATGATTTTTCCTGTTATTCTCTTCTCCTCTTTTCCTGAGTACTGAAATAAAAAATCCTTCACCCCTGATTTTGCCGGGATGAAATCCATAACCTGTCACCCCTTCAAAATCAATAGCCTTTATACCTGTATATGAACTTACATCTACTTTCTGTATCTCAGATTCGTACCTGCCTGCTATCCATCTGATATTCTGTTCATTCTCCGCAGGATTAAAAGTACATGTACTGTATATTAACAAACCATTGTCCTTCAATGAAGGCCATACATCCTTTATTATCCTTTTTTGCCTTTCGGAACAGTGAGCGGCATTCGCTTCCGACCATTCATTCCGTGCTGTAATGGTTCTGAACATTCCCTCACCTGAACAGGGAGCATCAGCCAGGATAACATCAAAATAGCCTGACAATCGTCCAAAAGCAGATGGATCACTATTGGTTACAATTACATTTCCGGCTCCCCATTTTGTGATAGTCTCTGAGAGAATGGCTGCTCTTGACCTTATAACCTCGTTAGCTACCAGTAAACACTCTTTTCCGATCAGATCTGAGATATGTGTGCTTTTTCCCCCGGGGGCTCCGCACAGATCAAGGACTTTGAGCGGCTCTGAACTGTCGACAAGTTGTCTGAATATCTGCTCAATAAACATGCTTGAAGCTTCCTGCGGGTAGTAGCAGCCTGCATGGAAAAGGGGATCAGCTGTATATGAAGGTCTTTCGTCAAGATAATATGCATTTGAAGTCCAGGGAACTGGTAGTGATCCTACAGGTTTAAATGACCACTTTGAAGGATTGATCCTAATACTGACCGGTGAAGGCTCTTCCAGCGCCTTCAGAAGAGAATCCGG
>CAYLYN010000008.1:35055-46702 GCA_964387565.1 uncultured Rikenellaceae bacterium
GGGAAAGTATAGTTTGGTTTATAGATAAGAAGTATCACCATTATAATCACTGTCACTATAATATACAATGCGGGGATATACGGATAACCATATGCCTTGTATGGCCTTGGTATATCAGGCTTTTTTACCCTTAGTATAAATATTGCAAGGATTGTAAGTGCAAAGAAAAGTAATACGGCAAATATCACGTAATCAAGAAGATTGCCGTAGGTTCCCGATAAACAAAGAAGCACTGACCAGACTCCCTGGAGGATAAGGGCAAAAGCCGGTACTCCTTTCGAGTTAAGGCTTCCTACCTTTTTGAAGAATAATCCGTCAACTGCCATTGCATAGTACACTCTCGGACCTGCCAGAATCATGATCTGGTTGCATCCGAAGGTACTTATCATAATGAATATAGCCATAACAATGGCCGCATAGTCTCCTATTATCACACTCATCGCTGATGTCGCCACCCTGTCGTCAGTGGCGTACTGAATTCCTCTGGTTAATGCTTCAACGCCTTCGGGAGAGCCATGAAGAGGAAGTATTCTTATATAGACATAATTTGTAAGAAGATATAAACCTGAAACCAGCAGTGTTCCGAACAGCAGGCTCAGTGGTACTGTTCGTTTAGGATTAATCACTTCACCCGAGATATAGGTAATATTATACCAGGCGTCTGAAGCAAAGAGCGATCCTACAAGAGCAGTCCCAATTGCAGCGACAAGGGCAAAACCGGCTATTGGAATGATCTCTCCGTCGGCTCCCAGACGACTTGCAGCCCAGAATGTATCCCTTTGTGCTGAAAGACTATTGACGCCTTTGGTAAATAACAGACCCAGGATTATAAAGCCCAGCAGAGCCATTACCTTAGTTGAAGTAAATATATTCTGAACGGTCTTTCCGGTAACTATTCCCCTGGTATTTAGCCAGGTAAGAAACACTATCAGCAAAATGGCTATAAGCTGCGTGGTGGTTATGTTAAGGGAAGCAAGTGAAAAGATGATATTTGAATCAGATATCCAGGGGAAAATCACTCCTGTAAATTTGGCAAAAGCTACTGCCACAGCGGCTATCGATCCGCATTGTATCACAAGGAAGGTGGTCCAGCCGAACAGGAAACCGATAAGAGGATGGTATGATTCCCTGAGATAAACATATTGCCCTCCCACGCTGGGCATCATGGCAGCAAGTTCACCATAGCTTATCGCTCCTATTATGGTAATGATCCCCGAAATTAACCACACCATCATAAGCCATCCGGGCGATCCCACGCTTCGTGCAATATCTGCACTAACTATGAATATGCCTGAACCTATCATGGCTCCGGCGACAATTGAAGTGCCATCGAAGAGCGTTATCCGTTTCTGAAGCAGGTGGTTTTCGTGACTCATTTTTACATTTCTATAAAGCAAATGTAACTATTCAATTGAGACTTGAAATAACTAATTGGTCTTTCATCTGAAATTAGATATCATAGGCTGACCATTGATAAACTATTCTTCTTATTTTTATATGATTGATACCAAATTAACAAATTCGATGAAAGAAAAAGTAAACTGGGGTGTGATAGGATCGGGAGGTATAGCCAGGAGAAGAACAATTCCTGAAGGAATAATGACAGCTGATAATGCAAAACTTGTTACAGTTTTTGATATCAATAATGCTGTAAATGAAGAAGTTGCAAAACAATTTGATGCAAAACCGGCAGTCAGTATAGATGAACTTCTTAAATCAGAAATTGATGCTGTATATATTGCTACCCCTGTTTATCATCATTCTGAACAGGTTATTGCATGTGCACGCAGCAAAAAGCATATACTGTGTGAAAAACCTCTTGGAATGACGTTATCTGAAGCTGAGAAGATGATCGGATTATGCAGGGAGGAAGGAGTCATTCTCGGATCTTCATTTATGATGCGATTCAATACTCAGCACAAGGCAGCACTTAAAATTATAAAAGAGGGTAAAATCGGAAAACCTGTTTATGGACGTGCACAACTCTCATGCTGGTATCCACCTATAACGGGTGCATGGCGACAGGATCCTTCAACAGGAGGGGGAGGATCACTCATGGATATGGGAAGTCATTGCATCGACCTCCTTGAGATGTTTTTTGGAAATATAAAAAGTGTCAGCTGTTACATAAACAACACTATCCATTCCTACAGATCGGAAGATAGTGCACTGGTATCTGTGTTTTTCGAGAATGGAGCTCTTGGCACTGTTGATACTTTCTTCTGCATCCCCGATAACAGCAGCAAAAACAGCCTCGAACTCTATGGCTCTCAGGGGGGTATCATAGCCAGCGGAACTCTCGGCCAGGGCGATTCAGGACAGATGACCGCATATCTTGAAGGTGCTGCCTTGGGATATGATGCGTCACAGGTAAGGAATGAAGCAGGTGGTGAAGTTATCAAACCAGTGCCTGTCAACACATACCGTGCTGAAATTGAGGAGTTCAGCAAAGCAATTCTTGAAAAAAGAGAGCCTTCAAACAATGTCACTCTCGGGCTGAGAAGTCAGAAAATCCTGGCTGCCTGTTATGAATCGGCCAGAAAAGGTCAGGTGGTTGAAATAAAATAGCAGTAACCTATGAACAGAACAGCAATTGGTATATTCTCACATCCTGACGATGCTGAACTGGTATGTGCAGGAACATTGTCTTTGCTCAAAAAGGCCGGCTGGGATATTCATATAGTCACTCTCGCTCCGGGAGATAAGGGAACTGCAGAGCTGTCACGTGAAGAGATAAGTTACATAAGAAAGGAAGAAGCTGCCAGGGCTGCCAGTATTATTGATGCATCTTATTATTGTCTCGAATTTGAGGATCTTTATATATTGTATGACCGTGAATCCATAAACAGAACAACTGCGATTATCCGTTCTGTGAAACCATCTGTTGTTTTTACTGCCAGTCCGCAGGACTATCTGATCGATCATGAACTGACAAGCCTGATAGTACAGGCAGCATGTTTTGCTTCAGGTGTTAAAAACATGGAGGTTGACATCCCTGCGTTTGAGCCTGTCCCCTATCTTTACTACTGTGATCCGATGGAAGGAAAAGATCTATTTGGAAAACCTGTTAAGCCTTCGATGTACATTGATATTTCAGAAGAAATCGGGATTAAGGAAGAGATGCTGGCCTGCCATGCCAGTCAGCGCAACTGGCTGATGCAGCATCACAAAATGGATGAATACATTCATGCTATGAAAAGGTTTGCTGCACAAAGAGGCGGGGAGGCAGGAACTGATTTTGCTGAAGGATTCAGGCAACATCTAGGCCACGGATTCCCTCAGGATAATATTATTTTAAAAGAGCTTGGTGATAAAGTAATAATAATGTGAAACGATCAAACAACAAATTCAAAAATCAAATGTCACGAAAACTAAGTATGCTGGCACCCGGATGGTGGGATTTTACAACACTGCCCGATGATCTGCTGAATGATGCAGCAAAACTTACTCCTCAAGATATTATTCAATTGTCGAGACCTGGATTCAAAGTAATATTCTATGATACAATTGAGGATTTCTATCTTGCTGAAGCTCTGGAATATACAACATCATGGAAGCAGGCTACAGCTGATAACCCCGTTGGCATCTGCGGCCCCATTGGTCCTACAGAACAGCTCCCCCTTGTTGCCCGTCTTGTAAATGAACTGAAGATACCACTTGCAAATGCACATTTCTGGGGAATGGATGAATGGTATTTGAACGGGAAAGAAATGGATCCATCCCACCCTCTCTCATTTGAAAAAGCTGACCGCGATCTCTGCTTCAGCCGGATAGATAAAAAATACAAAATGCCTGACTCAAATATGCATTTCCCTAAAGCAGATCTGTCTCATTATATCAGGAGCTGGGAAACCGGTATACGTTGTGCAGTAATGCAGGGAGGTCAGGGGGATACAAAGCATTGGGCCTTTAATGATCCTGTTAAAAGAGAAGGCAGATATGCTGATTCACCTCCTGCACCTGAAGAATACAGGCAGCTTACTGCCAGGGTTGTGGATCTCCACCCTGTTACCTGCATGCAGAACGCACGTACCAGCTCGGGTGGTGTTGTAACAGGTATTCCTTTACAGGCAATTACTGTCGGACCTGTCCAGACATGGAAGGCAGAGAAGGTTTCGATCTGGCATGCAGGAACACATGATAATGCTTTCGGACAAAGACTGACTGCACTGATGATAAGCAAAAGAATTATGGATAGCTCCGTCCCTATGTCCCTGCTGGCTGATCATCCGAATGTTCAGTTCAACTATTTCAGGGGCGGAATAGGTGTTTGTGAAACAGAAATGCACTGATATATGAAAAAGAAAAAAAACGAATTACTGGAGTACACAGGTAACCGTTCACAGCTTGGTGGCACAAGACATTACAATCTCTCTGATGGCCCGGGCCTAAATATGAGAGCAATTGATGTCAACGCAGGTTCAGGACTAACCTATACAGTACTGCCTGACAGGGGAATGGACATCTCCTTTGCATCTTTTAAAGGAACAAACCTGGTCTTTATAACTCCAAATGGTGAAACTCATCCTGCTTTCTATGAACCTGAAAATCTGGGTTGGCTCAGGACTTTTTCAGGAGGACTGCTTACCACCTGCGGATTGACCTGGCTGGGCCCTCCGGTTAAAGATGGCGATGAAGACCTGGGATTGCACGGCCGGTACTCAACTATCCCGGCAAAGCTTGTTGCTGATCTGTCACATTGGGAGGATGATGAGTACCTGATTAAACTGCAGGGTACAACTGAAGAAGCTCAGCTTTTCAGCACCAAAATGCGCCTTGAAAGAGAAATAGAGAGTAAAATCGGAAGCAACTCAATAAGAATTACTGATACAGTGACAAACTTTGGGTACAAAAAGACACCCTATACTATTCTGTACCATATCAACCTTGGATATCCCCTGCTAAGTGAGGATGCCAGCCTCATTATTGATCCGGTTGACACTATTCCTGCCACTGATATTGCAGCTTCTGCTATAAGTGATTTCAGAACTTTTACCAGACCTCAACCCGGATTTTTTGAACATGTCTTCTATCATAAGCTGAAGGCAGACAGTGATGGCAGCACCGGAGTCAGATTACAGAATAACAAGCTTGGTATTGGTATAGACATTAAATTCAATATTAAACAGTTACAGTGGCTCACCCAGTGGAAGATGATGGGACAGGGTGATTATGTCCTTGGCCTTGAACCCTGCAATGTGCCTACAAGGAACAGAGTAGTATTGAAGGAACAGAACTTACTACCATGGCTTGAACCTGGCCAGAGCGCAAAAAACAGCATCGAAATAATCCTCTCTGAAATTTAATAACATCATAAAATGAAACCCACATGTTTTGCAAACACAAACACTTTTAGATATAGTTTTATAAAACATGTGCGGTTCCATCATACCATTAAAATCAAAATTATATTATGATGAAAACTCACGGCAGAATAAACTTATCCCTGTTAGCAGTCAGCTGCGTTTTTATATCAGCCTTCATTCTTACATCATGCGCAAATGACAAAAAAGGAAGTGAGATTAAAATAGGTCTTGCTGAAGTAAATTACAGACCTGATATAGGACTTGACCTTGTAGGTAACTACAGGGGCGATGATTATGCCTCAAGGGGCATACATGATTCGCTGTTCGCCAAAGCACTTGTTGCAGAGGATAAGAGTGGTCATAAGGTTGCTGTGCTCAGCATAGACATCTGCATGCTTCCCAAAGAGAGTGTCGATTTCATGCGCGAATATATAGCGGCAGCAAGCGATATTAGAGGAGAGAATATTATGATTACAGCCACTCATACTCACAGTGGCCCAAAGCCTGATATTAATAACCCGAATGCCAGGGAGTTTCTTTCAAGAGCTGCAGAAGCAGTAATTCTGGCAAATCAAAGACTCCTGCCTGCAAAAATATCAGCAGGAAGAAGTCAGGAATCAAGGATATCGCATAACCGGAGACTCAGAGCAACTGATGGTACCACTCATATGTGCTGGGAAAAGCTTGAGCCGGGCTATATCGTTGAACCATGGGGATCCATCGATCCTGAAGTGATAACCCTGACCTTTGAACAGGAAGGAAGAGAGACCGGTGTTCTTATAAATTTCGGATGCCATGCAACAACCCTTACCGGTAATAACTGGCTTTATTCAGCTGACTATCCCGGTTATCTTGCAGAATCAGTCAAGAGGGTTAAAGGAAAAGATTTTGTATCGATGTTCTGCAACGGATGCTGCGGCAATGTTACCCAGGTTGACTACAGGATAGGTTTCCCTGATACTTACCAGGAGTGCCAGAGGATTGGCTACATCCTTGGAGTGTCAGCAATGGAAGCTATGCAGAACAGCAAGCCTGTTTATGGTGATATTGTAGCCGCATCAAGAGAGATGGTGCCACTCGACAGGATCGATATTTCGGACGAACGGCTGGAGTGGGCAAAAAAAATAATGAAGGTCGTTGAAAAAGAAGGTATGCCTCCAATCCAGGCCGATGGGATGCCTGATGCATATTATGCAAAAAGCTGGATCGAAATGAGGGAACAGCAAGATATTATTGACAGTGCTGAAGTAATGGTTATAAGGATTGGAGATATTGCATTTGTAGGACTTCCCGGAGAGATTTTCAATGAGTTCGGGATAGAGATCAAATCAAAATCTCCCTGCAGAAATACAATTGTAACCGGTAATTCAAATGATAGGAGATCCTATTTTCCAACTGCTGTATCATTTACCCAGGGACCTGAAGGTTTTACTCCCATGATAACCGGGTATGAAACAACTCCCGGAACCACCAGGTACGAAATAGGATCAGGTGAAAAACTGGCAGAATCGGCAATAAATCAACTTAACTTAATCTTCTAAAAATGCAATTTAACCGCAAAGAACACGGAGGTTATGCAAAGAACGCAAAGGGATGATAGTATCATAATTTCTTTGCGCTCTTTGCGTAATCCCGATAACTATCGGGACTATGCGAACTTTGCGGTTATCTGAAATAATTAAAACCAATATTATGAATAAATCAATTTTTATTTTAACTCTTGCCTCACTCATAATCACATCATTTTCAATTGATACTGAGGCTCAGGATGGATCTGTATATAAAGTCAATATGTCGAAAAAACCTGTTAAAATTGATGCGAACTGGGACAAACCGGTGTGGAAAAAGGTAAAAGCTGTCCGGATATCGAACTACATGGGATCACTTCCGGAATTCAAACCTGAAGCAGAGGTGAAGATGATGTATGACAAGGATAATATCTACCTGATTTTCAAAGTTAAAGACAGGAATGTAAGATGTATCACAAATAATATCAACGGACCTGTATGGCAGGATTCTGCAGTGGAATTCTTTTTTGCACCAGATTCAGCAATGCCACTTCTCTATTTCAACCTTGAAACAAACTGCGGAGGTACACCTCTCCTGCATTATAATGTAATCCCACGGAGAGAATCGAAAAGACTTCCGGAGGATGAAATAAAACAGGTTGAGATAGCTCATTCCCTTCCTGAAATAATTGATCCGGAAATTAAGGAACAGGTAACCTGGACACTGGAATATAAAATACCTCTGTCGCTGCTCGAAAAGTATTCAAAAATAAGCCGGCCTGCAAAAGGAGTTGTATGGAAAGCAAATTTCTACAAGATCGCAGAAAACAGTTCCAATCCTCATTATATAACCTGGTCAAAGATCGACAAGCCTAAACCTGATTTTCATGTGCCCCAGGCTTTTGGTAATCTGATATTTGAATAAAACTCAGTATCCTAATTAATGGAATCCCACTCCACTCCCACTTCTGATTCTGGAAAAAACACACAACCAAAACTCAAACGGGTACTGGGTCTGTGGGATCTGATCTTCTATGGTATAGTACTTATTCAACCTGTTGGTGCTTTAGGACTTTTCGGCATTGCCTCACAGGTATCTCTGGGACATATGGCCACAACCCTGTTAATTGCAATGGTCGGTATGATGCTAACAGCAATAAGCTATGGCCGTATGGCCTCTCTCTTTCCATCCGCAGGTTCGGCTTACACCTTTGTAGGAAAAGGTATTAATCTACATTTTGGATTTCTGGCAGGATGGGTAATGATTCTCGACTATCTTATAATTCCTGTAATAAATACAATTTACGGATCTCTGACTCTTAATCGTTTGATTCCTGGCGTTCCATTCTATGTATGGGTAATACTGTTTGTCCTGTCAATCACTTTCGTTAATCTCAGGGGAATAAGGACTACAGCTCGTTCAAATGAAGTTCTGTTGGCTTTAATGTTTATTGTTATAGGTGTCTTTATTGTCCTCGCAATCAGGTATATCTTTCAATACCAGGGTTGGACCGGACTTATTTCATATAAACCTTTTTATAATCCTTCTACATTTAATTTCCCCGCCGTGATGACTGCCACATCATTTGCTGCCCTTACATATATTGGTTTTGATGGTGTAACTACTCTGGCTGAAGAAGTAAAGAATCCAAAACGTAATATTTTACTTGCAACTGTTCTGGTCTGTTTTTTTACAGGACTGATAAGTATAATTCAGGTTTACCTTGCGCAGCAGGTATGGCCGGATTATACATCGTTCCCAAATGCAGAAACTGCATTTTATGATGTTTCAGGTCTTGTGGGAGGCCAAATTCTGTTTAATGCTTTTGCATTAATTTTATTTGTTGCTTGTTTAGGCAGCGGACTCGCAGGTCAAACAGGCGCTGCAAGGCTTCTTTATGCGATGGGAAGAGACGGCGTGCTCCCTGAAAAATTCTTCTCACACCTTAATTCCAAGACTTCGGTACCTGATATGAATATCATTTTAATTGCTGTTCTTACACTTTTAATTTCATTGATTATTAGTTATCAGGGTGCTGCAGAGTTGTTGAATTTCGGTGCTTTCCTTGCATTTATGGGAGTCAATATTGCAGCTCTCAGACAATTCTTCTTTCTCAGTCCGCCAGGGAGAAATCGTTCTGTCTTATCCGATTTAATTATTCCTCTGATGGGTTTTATGGTTTGTTTTATTATCTGGATAAGTCTCCCCTGGCCTGCTAAAATTATTGGAGGAATCTGGTTAATTACAGGTTTGATCTACCTGTACATAAGTACCAATGGTTTCAAAATAAAACCTTCTTCCATAGACTTTAAGGATGTCTGACACAATGCCTAAAATATCTTATTAAATATGAGTATCGGGTATCATGTACAAGACTTCATTGATATTCAAGCGATTTTACTTTGTTTGTTAAACATTCCTGATAGATATTTTTTTATTAAATCAACTATTTTTCAGAATTTGTAAAAATTCAAGGTTGAAATCTCTTACCGTTGGCTAAAACCAACGGTAAGAGAACTTCACTTTAATCTGATCAAAGTTTAAGCATAATTCCATTTCAAATCGTCACGCTATCAAAAAGCTCTACAACCTGGATATACTTGAGAATTCAATGAATGATTTTACATTTTTTAGTGGACACTAATGAAATATTATTATTGATTAACGAAATTCATTTTATTAAAAATCCATATCTTAATAAACTATTAACTCAAAACTATTTTTATATGAAAAAAGAACTTTTTGTCACCCTGATCCTTGGAATATTGATTATTTCCGCGAAAGCTACAGCTCCTGAAAAAAGTGCTCTTATCGGTTCCTGGAAGTGCGTTGCAAATAATGTTTCCCCCGAATACACGAACAGTACTATTATTATTGCTGAAAAAGATTCGAAGCTTACAGGTGTAGTAAAATTTGAAAGTATAGGTGAAATCAGCCTCAACTATGTAAAGCAGAACGGGAAGGATGTTACGATGTCGATCTATGTGGAAGGATACGAGGTTATTATAAAAGGAAAGCTCGAAGGCTCAAAGATTGTCGGAACAGCTGATACACCTGACGGACAGGTATCACTGACAGCCACAAAGATTGAGAAGAAGAAATAGCATATCATGACTATGCCGCGTGACAGACGAAGTTTCATTAAACAGGTATCTGCAGGAGCAGGTATAATGGCAATTCCTGGTAAGCTCTCTCCTCTCATGCTGCTCGATTCAGAACAAGAGAATCCTGGCCTGAGGGTATCAAAACTCCGGAAACCTCTTGCAATTGCAATGTGGGACTTCAGCTGGATACTCAGGCATCACAGGTATGGTGAATTTGAGAACTGGGACCCGGTTCTTGAGGGATTGGCAGAAAGAGGATATAATGCAATAAGGATTGATGCAATGCCTCAGTTTGTGGCTGCCGATTCGGACGGGAAACAGGAAAATGAATTCCGCTCTGTAAAAAACGGATGGCAGCCTTCCCTGTGGGGAAATGATTATACAATGAGCTTCAGACCACGTGAGGCCTTGCTGGAATTCCTTCCCAAATGCAGTAAATATGGCATTAAGGTCGGCCTTGCCACCTGGTTCATGCAGCATGGAACCAACAGGAAGGAGATTTTTAAAGAAGAGGGCGGATTACTGAGAGCATGGGATGAGACCCTCTCTTTCCTCAACTCTAACAACCTGTTAAACAATGTAATTTACATTGATCTTCTCAACGAATACCCAAACTGGCATGGATACGACTGGCTGAAAAAGAATATGAACCGCCTTTCAGGTCTCCGGCAATATAAGACTGACAATCCTGAAGCAAATATTCCTGATCAGGTTATCAGCGGTAAAAACTCAAATGCAGCACAGCAGAAATTTTATAACGACTTTATCACATCGGTAATCAGGTCCCTGAAGGTAAAATACCCTGACCTGGATTTCTATGCTTCGCTTGATTCATCGATGGAGCTCGACCGTATTGACCTCTCACATTTTGATGCGCTTGATTATCATATCTGGTTTGCGCATACAGGTAAGATACCCGGTCTTGACAAGGTTGGCGCGAGAGATCAGTCACAAAACTATGCTGAGATTTACAGGGACCTGCAGACTTACTGGAAAGAGAATAAGAAATCTCTCATCG
Organism: uncultured Rikenellaceae bacterium; assembly: GCA_964387565.1. Lineage (GTDB taxonomy): Bacteria > Bacteroidota > Bacteroidia > Bacteroidales > VadinHA17 > LD21. The sequence goes on from CAYLYN010000008.1 coordinate 45,993, forward strand.
CATGGATGGAAGGCAGGCTAAATGATATCTCATCAGCTGCTGCAAAAAACAATATTGTATGCGGGAATACTGAAGGCTGGGGACCAATATCCTGGTTTGACCATCCTGAACTGGGCTGGGAATGGACTAAAGAATGTGCTGAAATATGTGTTGATATTGCCCTCAGGTATGATAACTACAAATTCATCTGTACATCTAACTTCACACATCCTCAGTTCAGAGGAATATGGGATGACTTGAGCTGGCATAAGAAGATAACAGAAAGGATAAAGGGATAATTGAGGACGAATGACACAAGGCGCACGGCGCACGGCAAGAAATAATTCACCCTTTGAATCCTGCTTGCGGGATCGGCGAAGCAAATGGGGTTAGGTGGCATAGCCGTCAACTTAAGACTGAATTAATTTATAGGAATAGGAATAGGTATTTAAAGTTTCCCCTCCTTTTGAAGGAGGGGTGGCGACGCGGAGCGGAGCCGGGGTGGTTAATTAAATTATCTTGAAAACGCACTATTTACAGACAAGAATAATTACATGTGATCCTATGATTCATGACATTATGATTTGAATATAAATCTATGTTCAGGGAGTTTGAATAGTTGAAAAGTAAGACAAGAAAAGTATTGGATATAAAAAATGAATCTACCAGATATACAAATCAACCACCCCGTCCCGCTCTGTTGCCAGAGCGGGCCACCCCTCCTTCAAAAG
>CAYLYN010000009.1:0-34085 GCA_964387565.1 uncultured Rikenellaceae bacterium
TCTGCCTGCATTCACTTATGCTCAAAATGAGTAATAGTAGCTGCCAAAAAAAGGTGCAGCAAGGGGGAATGGCAAATCGGTCGGAATAAATATCGACCTTCCTTTCGAACAGCACCCTAATTCATATATTGATCCGGATAAACTGATAACTTTTGATCATTTCTTTGTAAGAAAGGTCATGTTCATGAAGTATGCACAGGGTTTTATTGTACTTCCGGGTGGTTTTGGAACTTTCGATGAACTTTTTGAAGCTATCACTCTGATTCAGACAAGGAAGATTGGTAAATTCCCAATAATACTGGTAGGTAAGAAATACTGGAAAGGACTTGTTGAATGGATCGAAGAGGTAATGCTTGAGAAGGAAGAGAATATCTCTCCAGAAGATATGAAGCTTTTCAGCCTGGTGGATACATCAGACGAAGCTGTAGATGCTATTGTGAAATTCTACTCGAGATACCTGCTGAGTCCCAACTTCTGATTATTGCTTACGAAGCCTGTCCATTTCACGCGAGGCGTCTTTACGTTTAAGTGTTTCACGCTTGTCGTATTCTTTCTTACCCCTGGAAATTGCTATTTCAGCTTTTGCCAGACCTCTGTCATTGATGAAAATTTTTATTACGACAATCGTTAAGCCGGTCTCCTTTACTTTTCTTTCTATCTTTCTGAGCTCCCGAGCAGTCAGTAAAAGCTTCCTGTCTCTCAGTGGATCATGATTGTTCAGATTACCCCACCAGTATTCAGCTATATGCATACCTTTAATATACAATTCTCCATTACTGAAATAGCAGTAGGAATCAGCAATTGTAACTTTCCCGAGCCTTATTGATTTTATCTCAGTACCCGAAAGTTTAATTCCTGCTATGAATTTCTCAAGGAACTCATAATCATGTGAAGCCTTCTTGTTTTTAATTGTAATGTTATCAGGACTTCCTTTCATGAATTATTGTTATGAATGAGGGCCAAAATTAATTAATTTTAATGTAAATTGCTTCTATTCTAAAAGATCAGCTGCTTGGATCCGGATATATTAAAGAAATATGATCTGGTAATAATTACCGGTCCTACTGCTTCTGGCAAAACCTCACTGGCAGTTTCTCTGGCATATAGTATTAACGGCGAGATAGTAAGTGCCGATTCAAGGCAGGTTTACAGAGGCATGGACATTGGTACCGGAAAAGATTTTAATGATTATACAATAGATGGTAAAACAATCCCCTATCACCTGATCGATATCGTTGATCCCGGATATAAATACAATGTTTTTGAATATCAGCGAGACTTTTTTAAGGTCTATAAATCGCTGAAGGAGAGAAAAATATTTCCTGTTGTATGTGGCGGTTCAGGTATGTATGCCGATAGCATTATCACAGGTTATAAGATGATAGAAGTCCCTCCTGATACAGGTTTGAGGAAAAGGCTTGAAAAAAAATCAATGGAAGAACTTACAGGTATTCTGGCGGCTATGAAAAACCTTCATAATACGACTGATATTGATACAAAGAAACGGGTAATCAGGGCAATTGAAATTGAACATTACAATAAGAACCGCAAAGCACACATAAGCAATATTCCAAAAATAAATTCGCTGGTAGTGGGAGTTAATCTTGACAGAGATTTAAGACGAAGGAATATTACAAGGAGGCTCCATCAGCGTCTTGAAGCGGGAATGATAGACGAGGTAAAGAGACTTATTGGCGCAGGTGTACATACCGACATGCTTATATATTATGGTCTTGAATATAAATTTATTACTCATTATCTGATGGGTAAGATAAGCTACGATAAAATGGTCGCCGACCTTGAAATTGCCATTCACCAGTTTGCAAAAAGACAAATGACCTGGTTCCGTGGTATGGAGAAAAAAGGTACCAGAATTCATTGGATAGATGGGGAAATGCCTATGGCTGAGAAGGTTGAGCAGGTTCTGTGTTTGTTATCACAATCTCAGTAAAAAGTTTATAAAGTATAAAGTTATAGCGTTATAAAGTTTGTTGCGAAGTAAAATACTGACTTTATGAACTTTCTACTTTAAATAGGTGTCGAGCCATTCAAAGAATTCGCGCTGCCAGATTATAGCATTCTGAGGTTTGGTGACGAAATGATACTCATCCTCAAAGAAAAGTAGCCGGCTGGGAATCCCCTTTATCTGTGCAGCCTGAAATGCCTCCAGACTTTGGGTATATGGGATCCTGAAATCGTTGGCTCCGGTAATAATGAGAATAGGTGTATCCCAGTTATCAACCATCAGGTGCGGAGAGAATTTATAGCTCTCAGGTGTATTCCAGTATGGACCCTCAATATCCTTATCCGGAAACCAGAGCTCTTCTGTTGAACCGTACCAGCTTGTAAAGTCAAACATTCCGCAATGTGAAATGAAGGCTTTGAACCTGCCACCGTGCATGCCGGCAAGATAAAATACTGAGTATCCGCCATAGCTTGCTCCCACCGCACCAATCCTTTCTCTGTCAACAAATGGTTCTTTTACCATTGCATCAGTTGCATCAAGATAATCCTGTATGTTTGCACCACCGTAATCCCCTGATATCTGCTCTTTCCATTCCTGTCCGAATCCCGAGTTTCCTCTTCGGTTGGGGGCAATTACTATATAACCCCTGGCTGCCATCATCTGGTAGTTCCACCGGTAAGACCAGCTTTGGCCCAGTGGTCCCTGTGGTCCTCCCTTACAGTAAAGAATTGCAGGGTATTTTTTTGTCTGATCGAAATCCGGTGGATAGATTACCCACATCTGAAGATCCTTCCTGTCTTTTGTGGTGATATAACGTTCTTCCACCCTACCCATCTTTACAGATTCATATATGTGCCTGTTGATTGATGTCAGCTGACTTACAGAACCTGATTTCATATCCACAACAGCAATCTCATTTGCCATCGACATTGAAGCGATTCCTGACACAAGTACTCCTGCTTTAAGATTGAGAGGACCAAGGTCATGAATCCCTTCAGTCACCTTGTCGACACCATTTTGTGTAAGATTAGTTCTGAAGATCTGGGTTGTGCCAAGGTAGGCACAGGTGAAGTATATGTTCTGATCATCTGCCCAGCTGATATTTTCAATATCAAAATCCCAGCCTCTTGCTATCCAGCTCCTTTTACCTTCTCTTATATCATAGAGGAATAACCTGTTCAGATCAGCTTCATAGCCATCCCTCTCCATGCTCTGGTAGGCTATCTTCTGGCCATCGGGAGAAAATACAGGGTATTTGTCGTATCCTTTATTACCAGCTGTGATGTTAATTTCACTGGATGTCTTGATGTCATACAGGTAAATTTCTGAATTGGTGCTTTTTGCATCTGACAGGCCATTTAGTTTTTTGGAGGTATATGCAATATATTTTCCGTCAGGACTCCAGGAAATTTCACTCTCGTCAAAGTATGGTGAGGTAGGGGATTCGAATCGCTGCCCCTCCATGATATCTTTTGTATCTTTTACCTCGCTGCCATTGAAGGAGGCTACAAAAATATGGCTGTATGAATAGTCGCTCCAGTAATTCCAGTGTCTGTACATGAGGTCATTAATGATCCTGACTTTTGCTTTTGGCAGGTTATGCTTTTCATTGGCAGTCTGATCAATCTTGACTCTCCTGGTGAAATATAGCTTATTTCCTGCAGGCGAGATTGAAAATATCTCAAAATCACTCAGTCCGGCGACTGCTTTCTGGTCAGTCCCGTCAGGATTCATTGTATAAAGTGTACCTTTGTTTACATAAGCAATAGATTTCCCTTCATTAAACCATTGGGGAGAGGAGCCTCCCAGGGTAGTAAGCTGAGACGGATTTCCTCCTGAAACCGTCATCTTGTATATGTTAGTAATGCGAGCTTCTGTTTCAGCATCTATATCTGTAACAGTATAAATAACTTCGGATCCGTCAGGTGAAAGAGCGAATGATCCCAGTCGTCTGAATTTCCAGAGTATTTCCGGCGTCATAATCCCACCTGCTTTTTCATCAGCAGTAAGAACATTATTTATTTGATTAACAGGTTCCTGAACCGTTGAAGTCTCATTCCTGCATGCAACTGATATGAGGATGAGAAAAAAAACAATGATGCCGGCGTTATTTTTCATTTTGAAATCTGGTTAAATGTCACAAAAAAAATTGTAATACAATGAGAATCTGAAGGAATGCAAAGGTCTGACAGTCAGGTCTCAAAGTGCTGTGAATCTGAACATTTGATGCTGGTATTAAATTTTATTTTTTCAGAGCTTCACCTACTTTGGTTTTCAGCTCATCGTAAAGTTCAGGATTGTCTTTGATTATCTGTTTGACAGCATCACGACCCTGTCCTAACTTTGTGTCGCCATAGCTGAACCAGGATCCACTCTTTTTAATAATTTCAAAATCAACACCCAGATCAACTAATTCGCCAAGCTGTGAAATCCCCTCACCATAAAGTATATCGAAATCGGCCTTCTTGAAGGGTGGTGCAAGTTTATTCTTGACTATCTTAACTCTTGTTCTGCTGCCTATAATCTCTTCACCCTCCTTTAGCTGAGTTGTTCGACGAATGTCAAGTCTTACCGAGGCATAGAATTTCAAGGCATTTCCCCCGGTAGTAGTTTCAGGATTACCGAACATCACACCTATTTTGTCTCTTAACTGGTTAATAAAAATACAGGAGGTATTTGTTTTGTTAATATTAGCTGTAAGTTTCCGGAGAGCCTGTGACATCAATCTTGCCTGGAGACCCATTTTTGAATCGCCCATTTCTCCTTCAATTTCAGCTTTTGGAGTCAGCGCTGCAACAGAATCAATAACGATTATATCAATAGCACCTGATCTGATAAGGTTATCTGCAATCTCAAGAGCCTGTTCACCATTATCAGGCTGTGAGATCAGCAGGTTTTCGACGTCCACTCCGAGCTTCTCGGCGTAGTTCCTGTCAAAGGTATGCTCTGCATCTATAATTGCTGCAATACCTCCGTTTTTCTGAGCCTCAGCCACTGCATGTATAGCCAGTGTTGTTTTGCCTGATGCTTCCGGGCCATATATCTCAATAACTCTTCCGCGAGGCAATCCGCCGATACCAAGTGCGGCATCTAGTCCTATCGATCCGGTTGAAATTACCTGGATATTTTCGATTGCCTGATCGCCAAGTTTCATTATTGTACCCTTTCCGAAATCCTTTTCAATCTTTCCGAGGGTAACTTCAAGAGCTTTCAGTTTCTCTTTGTTTATTTCCTTTCGTTCTTTGCTCATATGAATCTTATTATTATTTTTTATATAGATCGAGTATCTGCTCTGTATGGCCTGAAGTATTAACTTTAGTGATTATATGTTCAATTACTCCGTTTTCATCGATAATGAACGTGGTCCTTATTACTCCGAAATAGCTTTTCCCATACATCTTTTTTTCACCCCATACCCCATAATCATTCAGAATTTTCTTTGATTCATCCGCAATAAGCGGGAATGGAAGTGAATATTTTCCTGCAAAATTTTTATGCGATTTTTCACTGTCGGGACTAACACCTATTACGATGAAGCCTTTTTTCATTAAGGCAGAGTGATTATCCCTGAGGTTGCATGCTTCAGCAGTACATCCGGGAGTATTATCCTTTGGATAGAAATAGAGTACAATTTTTTTGCCCTTAAAATCTGATAATTTTAACTTATTGCCACTCTGGTCAATACCTTCAAATACAGGAGCTTTCGAACCCTCTTTTAAATTTGCCATAGTATCTTCAATTTTGTTATTAGCGGTAAATTTACGAAGTTTGAACTGTAATAAATATAAAACAGGTTTTTTGTTATCAACACGAATCACGGAATATTGTTCCATCACTTTAGCAAAAAAGCTGTTTATGTTTTTAGCAGTCCGAGACATGGTGAAAATAATGAATTTTTTAAGATTTTTCATATTTTTCCTTCTAATAATACCTGGATTATCCGAAGCAAAGCTCTATTCCCAGAATCCTAGTCCAAAACCATCGCGCCAGTCCTCACTGGAGGCTTTCACAAGAGGGGACTATGCTAAAGCATACGATGAATTCAGTGAATTATTAAAGACTTACTCTAAAGATGCACAGTATAAATACTATGCAGCAGTATGCCTTGTAAAGCTGGAAAAAAATCCAGATGAAGCAGCAGAACTCCTTCAACAGGCTTTGAAAACAAATACTCTTTCACGTCCTCTACCTGCCGATGCTCTTTTTTATCTTGCAAGGGCCCGACATCTGAATGGTGATTTTAAAGAGGCGTCAGCTGCGTATAATGAATACAGCGATCAGGCAGGCAGGAAAATATCAAAGGAACAGGGAGTCGCTGAATATATTCAGCAATGCAACGAGGAAAAAGGGGCATTGGAAAAAGTACTTGAAAAGACGGCTGAGAATGTTGCTGAACAGGCGGAGTCAGAGTCGCCTGTTCCTGTTGTCACAATTACTGAAGCTAAGAATGAAGTGGTATCAGAGGAAATACTTCCTGAAAAAGAGCTGCTTCCCCCGGAATATTCAGGAATGCTCGACGAAGCACTTGCTTATCAGTTTAAGGCCGATTCAGTGAGCAGTCTGATCATGTTCCAGAAACAAGAGCTCGATGGACTGCCGGATGATAAAAGGGGTCCTGCCAGGAGAAAAATAGCAGAATACGAAATTCTTGCTGCCTCATACCAGAAGTCAGCTGATGAAAAGTATAAAGCAGCACATACTGCAATGAATCCCGAAGAATACAAAGAGGAGAAAGTGGAGCAGGAACAAGGTAAAGATTCCGTTGATATCACTGATAATAAGAATGATAAGAATGCTGAAAAAATAAGTATACCTGCTGACACAATTGATGTATTCTCTTATTTTAAGATACTTGACAAGGCTGTGAATGATCCTAAGGAGAAAATTGAAATAGATCCTGAAGTACCCGAAGGACTTATTTACAGGATACAGGTAGCAGTTTTCAGAAATCCGGTTTCGCCAGTTTATTTTAAGGGTATAACACCAATATACGGCTTCAGAAATACGAATTCTGAACTAAAGACCTATTATGCCGGTTTATTCAGAAGGATGGACGATGCCAGAAACGCTCTCGGAGAGATTAAGTCAAAAGGATTCAGGGATTCCTTCATTTCATCATTCATGGGGAAAAAGCAGGTATCCGCTGACCGGGCTGCAGTTCTTGAAAAAGAGTGGGGACTTAAGCCTTTTGAGAGGACTGTAAACCAGAAACCTGTTGTTATGCCGGCAGATACCCTGCCCCCAACGCTGGTATTCAGGGTTGAGGTAATGAGGTTGTTGAAACCGGCAAAACCTGATGTTGTTGAGGCGATTACCACTCTGGCAGGAAACAGGGGACTTGATGTTCTGACACTTGAAGACAAGAAAATTGTGTATTTAATCGGGAATTTTATTACTTTTGACAGCGCTGCCGAGTATGCCGATCTTATTGTGAGAAATGGTTATCGTGATGCAAAAGTGGTTGCATGGCTTGGAACAAAGGAGATTCCTGTTGAAACGGCAAAGCAGCTTTTTGAGTACCTGAAATGAAAGAAAGAACATTACATAGAAACGACAGGCTAAACAGTGGGGGTGAATCTGCTTCCCTCATTTTGTTCAATGATGAAGTAAATACTTTCGAGCATGTTATCAAGTCACTTGTTGAGGTTTGTGGTCATGATGAAGTTCAGGCAGAACAGTGCGCTCTGATTGTTCATTTTAAGGGTAAATGCGAAGTCAAACAGGGACCTGTTGAGGTTCTTAATACAATGAGCCGGTCACTTAACAAAAAAGGACTTAATTCAAAAGTCGATCTTCAGGTTTCCTGATAAAAGTAACGGGAAATAGACCTGTCAAAAATCAGCAGAAGGAAAACACTGACAGTAACATAGGCCATTATTTCAGGGAAGGATATTGATAAAGTCCATGTTAATTTGATATCCGGAATAAGTGAACTGATCTTCTCCAGATTACCTGTCCATTTGAATGTAGGATAAGTTGATTTCATTCCCGGTAAAAGCAGAGCAATCAGAATGAACAATATTGCTATGCCAGCCGATATATACGGGACAACGCTTTTCTCACTTTGAAGAGTTGGACGCAAAACAGGTAATGGTTTTATCAGGATCTTTGTCATCAGTTTATCAGTAAATCCTTCCGGTGCTTTCGCAATTTCAACCGAGTTAAGAAATTCTATAAGCCGGTCTGGCTCAGATTCTTGCTTTTGTTTCATAATGTATTGAATTTCTTTTTTCAATTTTCTCAATTGTTTCAAGCATTTTCTGTCTGGTTCTGTAAAGTTTAACCTTTATGTTTGATTTGCCTGATCCTGTTATCTCTGCAATTTCCTCTATGCTCATTTCATCGAAATAATAGAGACTGATAATTGCACGCTCCTCCCCGGACAGCTTATTGAGAGCGATGTTAACAATAGTTTTTTTATATTCATTATCAGCTTCTTCATCATATTCATTTAGTCCCGAAAATTCATATGAATCAGTCGGATAATCGCTGAGTGATATGGTCTTTTCTTTCCTTGATCTTATAAGTGAAATTGAAGTGTTGTATACTATTCTGAACAGCCAGGTTGAAAAACTGCTTTTCATCCTGAATTCCTTTATTGATCTGAAAACCTTAAGAAATGAATCCTGGGCAACCTCTTCGGCATCTTCCCTGTTTCCACATATTCTGAATGCCAGATTAAATACCTTATCCTTATGACGATCAATTATATAGCTGTAAGCAATCGTTTTTCCTGATATAACCTGTCCTATATAATAATTGTCACCCTTATAATTCATTCTGCATCTTTGACGTATAAAAGTAATTGATGGTTACTATAAAACATATTTTTTTCTCATTTTGTAACCGTGAGAAATGTTATAATGTCTAAAGGTTAAATAGAGTTATTAACTAAAATTATTACAAATGGAAGCAGTAATTACTTTTGTAGCCTTATTCGCCACAGTTTTCGGAGTTTTGTATATTTTTTACACAACACGACATAAAGAGAGGATTGCACTAATAGAAAAGGGAGCGGATGCCAGTCTGTTCAATACGGGTAAAGAGGGGATGAAGATCAATTTCTCATGGAACAAATTCACTCTTAAAATCGGTATGCTGGCAATGGGTATTGCACTGGGTATCCTGATTGCGGCTCTTCTTGTTAATGTTGTAACAGTAGATGAAGATGCCCTTTATCCTTCTATGATATTCTTCTTTGGAGGCTTAAGTCTTGTTCTATTCTATATTATCGACAAAAAGAGTAAGTAAAGAAAACATTAAACCACAAGTTAGGGGGCTGTGTCATAGGCCCCCTTTTTGTTAATCCACTACTGAATACCCTGGCTGTAACAGGCTTGGTGATCTTCTTCGCTCTAAGCAAGGATTCTATATAATTTCCATTTTATTTCCTCAGGTCTTATCTTTCCGGAATATGATGATTATTCTAAAACAAAAAACCTATCAATAATTTATATAATTTTGCACCGATTTACTTAACGATTTTTATGCTTCTCAGAATTGACCCTGCTATCTGGCTAAAAGACCTGTTTATTAAGACCGGATTAAGCTACAGCCTTTCTTCTTTATTAAGTACTGTTGCTCTGGTGGTTATCGTCCTGCTGGCAAGCTGGCTGGCAAACCAATTGGCCAAATTCATAATTTCGAGGGTTGTTACAAGGATAGTCCGGAGGACCAAATCGACCTGGGACGATATTTTCCTTGAGCAGAAAGTTTTCAGCAGAATGTCTCATTTCGCTCCTGCATTCATTATCTGGTTTTCAGCGGCGTGGGTACTCGAGGCATTTCCCCTCTGGATGACTTTCGTCCAGAAAGTAGCATACATCTACATGGTCCTTGTAGGCACAATAATAATGAACTCATTCATTGAATCCTGGCACAGGATATATAATACTCTTCCCATTGCCCAGCACAGGCATATCAAAGGTTACGTTCAACTGCTGAAGATATTTGTTGTTATTGTTTCAGTTCTGATAATAATTTCAGTAATATTCAAAAAGGATATAACAAGTATACTTGCCGGTCTGGGTGCAATGGCAGCAGTTCTGATACTTGTATTTAAAGACACCCTGTTGGGGCTGGTTGCCAGTATTCAGCTGTCGGTTAACAAGATGCTTACAGTGGGAGACTGGATTACTATTCCGTCAAAAGAAGTTGATGGAACCGTTACGGATATAAGCCTTAACACTGTTAAAGTCCAGAATTTTGACAAGACAATAATAACCCTCCCTACATATTCACTGGTAAATGAACCTTTCCAGAACTGGAGCGGAATGGTAGAGTCGGGGGTCAGGCGTATCCGGAGAGCAATCTTTATTGATATGAGATCGATTAAGTTCCTTGATGCTGAATCGAGGGCAAAGTTTTCAATGTATCCCTTGCTTAAAGAGTATATTGAGAAATCAGAAGAAAAATCAGCGAATGAGTCATTGCTGAAGGACCAGAGATCACCTTTCTTTGATAATTCACGACTAACCAATCTTGGTCTTTTCAGGTATTACATGGAGTGTTATCTCCGTAATCATCCTTTGATTGACCCTGAACAGACTTTAATACTGAGGCACCGTGATCCTGTCGGCAACGGACTGCCTCTTCAGCTTGTAACCTTTACAAGAAACAATGAACTAATACCTTTTGAAAATATCCAGTCTGAAATTTTTGAACACCTTCTTGCAATTATAAGTGAATTCGGGCTGAAAGTCTATCAGCAGCCTACGGGTGATGACATATTGAATCTTAAAGCCGAAAATGAGTAATTAAATAAATAAATTTATATTGCTATGGCAGACCTGAACACTAGAATCAGCGATTTTATCTGGAAGGATCTTAACGAGAGAAATTTTACAGGCAAAAAAGATCCTTTCTGGGAATCACTTGTCAATACAGGTACGGAACTCTGGCTTGATACAGGAGACATTCAGGAGGCTGAGGCAAACTGGACAGCTGAGATGAGTGCCCTGACAACAAATAATACGTTGCTGAATAATGAGATACAAAAAGGTATTTATGATGTCTTTATCTCCGAGGCTAAGGCCGTTGTCAGGGATCTGCCGCTTGAGGATAAGATAAAGGAGATTTCGTTTATTCTTAATGCGAGACATGGTCTCAGGCTTGCATCGAGATTCGGCGGATATGTAAGTGTAGAACTGCATACTGATACTGCCCATGATATAAAAGCTATACAATATTACGGGAAGAGATTACATGAGATCTGTCCGGATCAGTTTATTGTTAAAGTACCATATACTGCTGAAGGACTTTTAGGTGCAAGGATGCTTAAGGATGCTGGGGTCAGGATTAACTTCACCCTTGAATTCAGTGCCCGTCAGAATGTCCTGGTAACCAGGCTTGTCAGACCCGACTACCTGAATATTTTCCTGGGCCGGATAGGAGCCTATATGATCGATAATAAACTGGGGGACGGATCGGGAGCAGGTGAAATGACAGTGATTGCATCACAAAACTGGGTAACGGGATTGTCTGCAGAGAATCCCTGGCAGACAAAACTTATAGCTGCAAGTCTTCGTAACCATAATCAGCTCGATCTTCTTGCCGGCGCGGATGTGTTTACAATGCCTCCAAAAGTCGCCTCTGCCGGACATCAGCAACTCAAAGGTAAATTTAAATCAAGGATGCATGAAAACTATGAGATAAGCATTTTTGACTCAGCACAGGATTCAGGAGTTGAAAGGTTCTGGGAGGTGGATAATAAAGTGCTCAGTTTTTCTGAAAAAGTTGCGAAAAAAGTACCATCAACAGGTGCTGAACTGGTACATATAGCCCAGGATGAAGGATGTGGAGACATGTTCCCTTCACTTACAAAGGAAGAAAAGGGTTTTATTGCCTCAGATGGCAAAATTCCGGTACATTCACGTTGGAAAGATAAAATTAAGGCAGGGAAGATTGCTCCGGATACTCTGCTGACTCTTGCAGGAATTGCTTCATTTACCTCGGATCAGAAGATGCTTGACGACAGGATCAGAAATATTATTGATTAAGATTTTACTCCCCGCTGCCTTATTATTTCATAGAGCAGTATGCCTGAAGCAACAGATACATTGAGAGAATCGATTGTCCCGGTCATGGGAATTTTAACGTGGTGATCACACAAGGCTAAGAGTTCACGGCTTATACCCTTATCTTCGGATCCCATTATAAGTACCACTGGTCCGGTAAGCGATGCATCTGAAGCAATGTCACCAGATTTTTCCCCGGCACATATCACTTTCAATCCTGATTCCCTGAGAAACTCAATTGCCTTCACAATACTTCTTTCCCTGCAAACAGGAAATGAATGAAGTGCCCCTGCTGAGGTTTTGATGGCATCAGCGGTTATCCTGGCCGAACCTTTCTCTGGAATAATTATTGCATGGGCTCCAAGACATTCTGCACTTCTTACTATAGCTCCAAAATTTCTTACATCAGAAACACCGTCAAGGGCAATAAGGAGCGGATCTTCACCTTTTTCATATATACCGGGAAGGAGGTTTGATATACTCTGAAATTCTACAAGTGACAGCCATGCCAGCACACCCTGGTGATTTTTACGTGTAACCAGTTCAATCCTTTCCAGGGGAACTATCTGATAAACAATATTGTATCTCTTAACTTCGGCCATCAGTTCATGGTACAGTGTTCCCTGGAGCCCATGTTTGATCAGCAGCCTGTCAATCTGTTTTCCGGCTTTTATAGCTTCAATAACAGTCCTTATACCGAAAATGCATTCCGATTCTTTCTGCATGATATTATGATAAATTTTTAAACACCCTCGGGATTGTCAAGTCTGAAGACAATTCCTTTTTTCCAGCTTAAGATTGCCTGGTCCCATAAAGTGACGAGAGTTTCATTTCTGCTGAGATAGTAATCATTATCGGAAAAGATATTCTCCTTCTGTTTGAAATTAAAGAAAAGGTAATCATCTTTAACAGTGTACCTGCCTCCCCATGAAGACTTTACGACAGGCTTTCTGTATCCCCATGTCTCCCCTTCCTGATTTTTATACACTTTATCGGGAGGTCCGTATATTAAGTATATCATTCCACGTTCAGTCCTCCATCCCTCGGTATAAGATGTGAAATAAATATTTGCATAAACCACCCTGGTATAATATATCCTTATCAGCTCACGTGCCCTTTCTATATTACCGCCGCACTTTATCCAGAAATCATCAAGGGCAACTTTAGGTCTTGGACTGGCCCTCATCTGGTCGAGCTCAAACTGTGAGGCAAGGTATATAAGAGGTTCAATCATTTCTTCAGGTGTTGTCATGTTGGGAAATGACTTCCCGAAATTATAGAGGGTATAGCCATCTTTTATACTTCTGTCAACCGAGCACAGATAGATGCCTTTTCTGGGGAACATTATCGGGAGTGTATCTGAAAACTGCAGGGGAACAATCCTGTCAGGTTCATAGTCGAGCGTCTTCTGAGGCAGCGTCATTGACGGAGGATCAGGGACAGCAGTGAACGGTTTGTAATATGAGATATATAATGAATCTATCGGGCCCCTTGAATAGTTAAGGCTTAAGTATTCATCAACCCTGATGACTTTTGAGAACAGCTGATTTCTGTTGAAATAACCGAGAGTTATGAAATTATACTTATTAAAAGGTGAAAGTGTATTGAATGGTACAAAGGATTGAGAGACAATCATGCGAAGGCGATCGAGTACCTTCATCTCAACAAGGTACTTATTGCCGCTCTCAACTTTCAAAGGCACATTGTAAAGATATTCCCTTTTATTTCCCTCCTTTATTATATTGATGTTATATGAGACTGTATCGACAAGCAATCGCCCTTCGCCCACCCTGAAGAGCCTGGCGCTGATAATAATACCTGCAGTAGGAACACCTTCGGGATTAGCCTCCGAAAAGAAGAGTTCATTTGACAGGAATCTTACAGTTACAGTGGCTGATTCATCTGACTCGAGGCTAACAAAATAACCCGGATTAAATGTATTCCTTGTTGGATTGTACAGGTATGAAAGATCCTTTGTATCAACAGTAGTTTTAGTGGTTCTGCATGATGATAAAAATGCAGTTAAAATAACAGCAAGAAATGCAATAAGTGATAATATATCTGACCTGTGCTTTTTCATCACCTTACTTAATCTGTGGTTTCCCTGTCCACCCGATCCTGATCCTGCATAGCTCTTTGTTGTCATTTTTCCTGACGACTGAATGGTTGAAGTAGCCTGAATCAATACCTTCTTTGGTAGTTTGTATAAAGATATCTTCATTAAACAACGATTCGGAAAGATAGTTTATTTCAACCGATTTAGGAGAATTTTTCATTATGAAATCAAGGTCGTAAGTGTCATTTATCCAGTTGAGGTACCTTACATTATTAGTATGCAGATTAATATCCAGATCGCTTATTCTTATCTTGAACGGCGGGGATTCAATCTTTCCCCCGTCAGCTATTTCCAGCTTTGAAGCATAGCGCAGCGGAGATTCCGATTGTTGCAGATTCCTTCTGAAATGGGACAGGGCATTTTCCGGACGCTGAATTTTCCGGGTGGTATAATCAAGAATGAGCCATGATGATGTGGCCTGAGCCGCAACTCTTCCATCTGGAAAACTTATCTCGTAGTTACGGAGGGCAAATAGTTTGTCAGTACCGTTAGGCCAGGTCTTCATAATGATTTTGTTCTCCCATTCCGGCCACAGGTAAATTTCAGCATACATTCTTGACAAAGCCCAGAATCTTTTATCTTTCATAAGATCATTCCTGCCGAATCCGAGCAATTCAGCATGATCTGAGGCAATATCCTGCATGTAGTTGAAAAGTGAAGGCAGGGATAATATTCCGTCAGGGCCGGTTTCATAAACATGTACCGTGTATTCCTTCTCAAATTGAAACTCTTTCATTCACTTTTATCCTTTATAAACTGTTCAAGCTCCTCACTGTAGAGAGTCCACCTGTTCATCTCCTCGTTTAGCTGATCTTTAAGATCGCGGTATCTGTTGTAATCGAGCTCATGTGATTCAGATATGCTTCCCGGCTCCATGAATGATTTATCCACAGCCACAATCTCTGCCTCAATTTTTTCAATGAGAGCCTCTGATTCTTCCAGTCTCTTTCTGAGCTTTCTAAGGTTACGTTCATACTCCTTTCTTTCAAGGTATCTCTGCTTATTCGAAGAACTTTCTCCTGATGAAGCTGATTTAAGTGCCGTTTCCTTCTTTTCAATTTCCCTGAGGTTCTGCAACTTCTTCTTTCTCAGGAAATCATATATTCCTCCAATATATTCCTTAATCCTGTTATCCCTGAATTCATACACTTTTCCTACAATGCCATCGAGAAAATCTCTGTCATGCGATACAACAATTAATGTGCCATCAAAGTTGATAAGGGCTTTTTTAAGGATATCTTTTGACCTCATATCAAGGTGATTGGTTGGTTCATCGAGGACAAGAAGGTTAATTGGCTCCAGAAGGAGCTTTACAAGGGCGAGTCTGGATCTTTCTCCACCTGACAATACCCTTACCTTTTTCTCAACATCATCTCCCCTGAAAAGGAAAGCACCAAGCATATCACGGATTTTGGTCCTTATATCTCCCTTTGCCACATCGTCAATTGTCTGAAGAACACTCTTATTCTCATCTAAAAGCTCATCCTGGTTCTGAGCGAAGTAGCCAATCCTTACATTATGTCCGAGCTTAAGATCTCCGAGAAAATCAATTTCCCCGATAATTATTCTTGAAAATGTGGTTTTTCCTTCTCCATTCCGTCCTACAAAAGCTACTTTCTCACCCCGCTGTATTTTGAAATCAATCCTGTCAAGGACTTTTAACAGACCGTAACTTTTTGAAAGTTCTTCTGACTCAACAACTACCGTTCCTGAGCGCGGTGCCGGAGGAAATCTGAGGTTAATTGAACTCGTATCCTCATCATCCACCTCCAGTCTTTCAACCTTATCAAGCTGTTTGATCTTTGATTGTACCTGCACAGCTTTTGTTGCTTTATACCTGAACCTTTCAATAAATTTTTCAGTGTCTTCGATCATTTTCTGCTGGTTCCTGTAAGCAGCAATCTGTTGTTCTCTTCTTTCCTTCCTCAGAACAAGGTATTTGGACCAGGATGCCTTATAGTCATATATTTTGCCCAGGGATATCTCAATTGTTCTGTTAGTCACTGTATCTAGGAATGCTTTGTCGTGCGACACCAGTAAAACTGCACCTGAGTAAGATTCAAGAAAAGATTCAAGCCACTGGATAGACTCAATGTCGAGGTGGTTAGTAGGCTCATCAAGAAGGAAAAGCGATGGTTTTTTCAGAAGGATCTTTGCAAGTTCTATTCTCATTCTCCATCCTCCGCTTAGCTCTCTTGTAGCCCTGTCATAATCCTTCCTCTCAAATCCAAGCCCGGCAAGTGTTTTTTCAGCCTCCTCCATATAATTATTACCTCCCATCATCCTGTAGCGCTCTTCAACTACGGTCAGATGGTCACAAAGCCGCAGATATTCAGGAGAATCATAATCATCCCTCCTGGCAATTTCTGCACTGCAGTTCTCTATTTCATCCGAAAGGCTGTTTATTTCAGCAAATGCGGTAAGTGTCTCATTCAGTACCGTAGTGGTATCACTAACCTTCATCTGCTGTGGCAGGTAGCCGATAGAGACATCTCTCGACATGTCTATAATACCTGAAGAGGGACTCTGGAGTCCAGCAATTATTTTAAGCAGGGTTGATTTCCCTGCACCATTCTTCCCTGCAAGTCCAATGCGGTCCTGCTCATTAATAAGAAAGGATATGCCTGAAAGCAGGTCGAAGCTTCCAAATGATACTGAAATTTCCTGTATCGAGACCATGCGTCACTAAAAATGTGTGCAAATATAATAAATCCGGATTAAGGCGGGAGGACTGAGGTAAAAGGTTGTTTAAGAATACCGGTCATTTTAAGAGATTAATAGGAGACCTTAACGAATTTTCTTGTCAGTATTTTACCCGGCTGCTTCAGACAAATAACATATATACCATCTTTAATCCCGTTGAGAGGAATGGATATAGCTTCTTCATTGCTTATTTTTTGCGACCAGATCATTTCTCCTGTAATTGTCTGTATGTCAAACTGTTGTACATTATATATATTTCTGATAATCAGGTAATTATGAGCAGGAACCGGATATATAACTATTTCATCTGAACCAGGTTCATAAAGAGCTGTGGTAATACTTTCCTCGAAGAGAACATCATCCCAGTAAGTTATTGAATTTGGAAGTGTCCTGAGAATAAGGTTAAAGAATTGTGCATTTTCAGGTGCTGTTACATCTGCAGTGTACCGGACCCAGGACTCACTTTTCAGGTATCCTGAATGTAACAGAGGGAGCGAAGCGTCATCTGAAACTGAGTTTCCATCAATATCTTTCCAGTTTGACCATATTCTGCAGCCATTGCCGGTTACTTCCAGATCATTCCTGTACCAGAATGAGATAGTGTACAGGCTGCCCGCAGTGACAGGAATCAGCTGACCGAGCTCTTTTGAATCTGATGCAGTTACCTGTTTACAGGAATAGGAGCCTGAATATATAACTGTTGAATCCTTAGTGCATGCAAGAGCTGTTGTCCACCCGGCAGGTTTATTTATTTTCTGCCACGATTCGAATCCTGGATTAGTGACCAGATTCTGACAATTCAACTTAAAAACGCTAAAAAATAATAGCACGAAAGTAAATACATTTTTCATGAGTGCTGAAGTTAAACAGTTAAGAATTGAAAATCTGCTGCGAGACAAATTTCATTTACTAAGATCCGAAAAACCGTTAAAAAATCCAAGTTTCAGACCACTTACTTTTTGTCATTTCATCATGAACCAAAACAGATCACTGTTTCTGATTTAGATAGTTTTGATCCGGAATACCTATATTTGCATGACTTATAATAATCAGAAACAAAATGTTCCGGATGGACTTTAAAAGGATTTCCCTGTCTGTAATAATAGTATCAGTACTGGTATCTTTTACAGTATCCTGTACCAGGGATGAAAATGAACCGGTAAATTCTTACCTGGTATCATCTGAGCTTATTTACACATATTCGGTGAGTTCTATAAGCAGCATGATTGACCTTGCATCACTTCAGGATCAAAGTATTGCTTCACTTAAGCAATATGTGGAGAGCGATGTAAAGGTGTACAGGATTGTTTATAAAACGACTATTGATGGTAAAAATGTAAATGCTTCTGGTCTGGTTTCAGTTCCTGTTGACAGGGGAGAGTATCCGGTTCTTTCTTTTCAGAATGGAACAAATACACTTAACAGCCAGGCTCCTAGTGTGTACCCATTGAATAATACATATATACTCGTGGAAATGCTTGCTTCCATGGGTTTTGTTGTTGTCATTCCTGACTATCCCGGTTTCGGAGAATCAGTAAATATCCCTCATCCTTATCTGGTCAGGGAACCAACGGTAACTTCAATAACAGATATGTTTTATGCCACCAGGGAACTAGATGATACAGAACTGCCTGATATAAATACTATTAACGATTATTACCTTATAGGTTATTCTCAGGGAGGCTGGGCAACACTTGCCCTGCATAAAGCAATTGAACTTGAATACAGCCAAGATTTTAATCTTGCCGGAAGTGTGTGCGGGGCTGGTCCATACGATATTGGATTACTCTTTTCATCAATGGTTGGTGTATCCACATACCCGATGCCTGTTTATATTGGATATATATTTAATGCGTATTCCGCCTATAACCAGATAACTAATCCTGCATCAGATATATTCAATGAACCTTATGCATCCAGGATAAGCACATTGTATAACGGAACAAAATCATTTGAACAGATAAACTCCCTGCTTTCAACATCTATCCCTGAACTTTTGAACTCTTCATTTATATCAGGCTACAAGATCTCTGACAAATATGCATCAGTAAGGAATGCTTTCATATTAAACAGTATTGAGGCATGGCATAGTTACAAGCCTATTCTATTTATTCATGGCGGAAGCGATACACAGGTAAATCCTGTAACTACCGAGAATATCTATAGTGAAATGATTCAGGAAGGTACTTCATCTGATTTAATAAGGAAAGTTATCATTCCGGATGCAGACCATGGTGATGGAGTTCTGCCTGCTATGATTGAAGGTATTGAGTTTCTCTATGATCTTAAGAAAAGCAGGTAGCAGACTGGAAAAGGGAAAAATCAGAAATAATAGTGAGCAGAAAGAAACCAATTCCCCTTCTTGAAAGGGTGAGGATAACTGATATAGGCGCCGAAGGCAATGCAGTTGCCAGGGTAGATAACCTTGTTGTATTTGTCCCTATGCTTATACCAGGTGATGTTGTTGATATTAGAGTTGTAAGAAAGAGAAGGAAATATCTTGAAGGCAGGGTTGTTAAGTTCCATGAATATTCGCAGGACAGGATAAAGCCACGATGTATTCATTTTGGTACCTGTGGAGGATGCAGGTGGCAGCATCTCCCTTACCAGCTTCAGTTGAAGTTCAAGGAGAAACAGGTGCGTGACAGCCTTGTGAGGATAGGTAAGGCTGATATACCCGAAATGCTGACGATTAAAGGATCAGCAGAGGAATATTTCTACAGGAATAAGCTTGAATATTCATTCTCTGCCCGTAGGTGGCTTACAGATGATGAAATAAAATCCGGTATTCCGCTTGAGAAGGATCCTGCCCTTGGCTTTCATATTCCAGGACTATTTGATAAGGTGCTTGATATTAAAGAGTGCCATCTTCAGCCTGAACCATCAGATTCAATAAGGAACAGTGTGAAAAGGTATGCTCTTGAAAATGAGCTGAGTTTTTTCGATCTAAGGGAGCAAAAGGGTTTTCTCCGGAACATAGTCATCAGGAATTCGCTGGATGGCAATGTGATGGTAATAGTAGTTTTTTCTCATGAGGATGAATCAAAGCGAAAGGATCTTCTTGACTTTCTTGCTAAAGAGTTCCCACAGATAGTATCACTTCAATATATTATCAACACAAAGAAAAATGCCTCACTGACAAACCAGGTACCGGTACTATACAAAGGACAGGGTTATCTGACTGAAGAAATGGATGGACTGAAGTTCAGGATTGGTCCAAAATCATTCTATCAGACCAATACCAGGCAGTGTGTAACATTGTACAGGATTACAAGGGATTTTGCCGGACTGACCGGAGCTGAGACGGTCTATGATCTATATACCGGAACAGGGACTATCGCCTGTTATCTTGCAGGTTCAGCCGGGAAGGTAGTCGGCATCGAGTATGTTGAGGAGGCTGTAGCAGATGCAAGAATAAATTCCCGGATCAATAACATAGGCAACACCCTGTTTTTCTCAGGCGATATGAAAGAGGTACTTTCAGAGAATTTCTTCAATGCAAATGGCAAGCCTGATGTTATAATTACTGATCCTCCCAGGGCCGGGATGCATGAAGATGTAATTAAATCGATACTGCTGGCTTTTCCCGAGAAGATAGTTTATGTAAGCTGTAATCCGGCAACCCAGGCGAGGGATATTCAGCTGATGTCTGATCTCTATACTGTTACCCGGGTCCAACCGGTGGACATGTTTCCTCATACCCATCATGTTGAAAATGTGGTTCTCCTGAACAGAAGAGTTAAATAAGGTCTTTCCTGTTTGAGTACTGGTTGAAAATTTATTATATTTCGTATCATTTTAAAAAGTACCGGTTAATGGATGTATTTGACAGGGATGAAAGGGATTTAATTTCACTTGCAGATGATATGGAGATCAGCGACCATATTTCCAGTCTGAGATATGCCGGTATTATACAACATGCATTAATGCCTGATCCAATACAGCTTAAAGGAGTTATAAATGATTTTTTTATTCTTTTCCTGCCACGCGATATAGTAAGTGGCGATTTCTACTATACTTTCCGTGACAGGCAAAAGATATGTATCGCTGCCGGTGATTGTACAGGACATGGTGTACCGGGAGCTCTTATGAGCATTCTGGGGATAAGCTTTCTGAACGAGATTCTTCAATCGGGAGGGTGTACCAGGGCAAACAGGATACTTAACTTAATGAGGGAGAAGATTATGAAGGCGCTGGATCAGACCGGTATCAGCTCAGATACAAAAGATAGTATTGATATAGGCCTCTGCCTCATTGATATCAACACAAAAAAGATGGATTTTTCGGGAGCGGGACGTCCCCTTTATATGTTTAGGAATGGAGATCTTAAGGAATTTAAGGCTGATAACATGACACTTGGTATAGATCCGGTTATTGAGAAATCATTTACAAACTATTCTATTTCAACGTTACCTGGTGACACTTTCTATATCTTCTCAGACGGTTATTGTGACCAGTTTGGTGAACTGACAGATAAAAAGTTCAAATACTGGAGATTCAGGGATCTGATCGAGTCTGTCCAGGGAATGAATATGACAAAACAGTTATCAGTTCTAAAAAAAACCTTCCAGGAATGGAAGGGGAAAACGCAGCAGGTGGATGATGTAACTGTAGTAGGTTTTCAAATTTAAACCAGCACACAGGATGAAGCTTATAGCTTTCCGAATAAAGAATTTCAGATCGATCCTTGATTCAGGATGGCAAAACCTGTCACCTGATAATATTACCTGCCTGATAGGTCAGAATGAATCGGGAAAAACTTCAGTTCTTGAAGGATTAAGGAGTTTTTATACCGGAATCATTTCAGAGGATGTACTAAGAAGTGATCTTTCACTTCCTGAGGTAAGTTGCAGGTTTTCAGTGCCTGACGGCTGGCTTCTTAAGATAACCGGGAATACCGGATCAGAACTTAAAGAATTGTTATCTTCACAGAAGGAGGTTGAGCTTATCAGGGAATGGATAGCCGATCTCTCATCTGTAGTGAAAGTAGGTGGTGAGATAAGTCATTATCTCGATTCACTGGAGGACGCATGGAAACTCTATCTTGAGAATGTCATCATCGGGCTTGGTGAAGAGATGAGAGATATTGGTTCTCTTGAATCTATAATTTCAAAATTAAATGACGAAGAGAAAGATATACGTCTCCTTTTAGGCAATGAAGGGATTAAGCTTAGGAGCTTCAGATGGTTTGGCAGGAAAAAGGGGGACGAAGATACAGAAGAGGAAAAAGATAATGCCGAGCTGAGAAAGCGGCTTAGTGAATTAAGAAAAGAGCGTGACAGCAGGCAGGCTGAACTTGTTTCAAAAAGCAGAATCAAGGCAGCAGGGGAGAAGTGGAAAAGACTGAATGAGAGATATATTTCAGCTGAAAATCACCTTAAGGAGTTATCTGCACGACTGGAGGAGAGACATCAGAAAATGACTCTTCTTCTGAATGATTCTGATGGCGATAATGTCCAGCAGTGGAACTCGGTACTGAATGATTTTAAAAGGACAATGGAAGCCAGAGATGGCCGTCTTTCAGAACTGGAAAACCATATAGCTTTCTCAGGATTTATCCTGGGTGGCAGCAATGAGGAAGAGGCTATGATAAAGGCCGGTAATACTGTTGTATCATATAAATCGGGATACAATAGCAATATGCTGGGAATGAAATACTTTGATTATTGCCCCGTTATCGAGCTATTTGAGGATTTTGGCAGTCTGCTTCCGAACAGGATTGACCTGGATGATATTGTCTCAGGAAATGACCAGGTGGAAGGATATAAAGCAGCACGAAATTTCCTTTCACTCGCAGGACTTGATTATTCATTCTTCCAGCAGCAGTCAAGCAGGATACTCAAGCAGAAAATTGAAAACCTTAACCAGTCTCTTACAAGGAATTTTCATGATTTCTGGCAGCAGTCGATTGGGCGGAACAATAAGATTCATATTCAGTTTGAGCTGGAACATTACAATGCATCATATGGAACAAAGGCAGGCAAACCCTATCTCGAGTTCTGGATCAAAGATGAAGGCGAGAGGCTATATCCCAAGCAGCGAAGCAGGGGTGTGAGGTGGTTCCTCTCTTTTTACATGGAGTTGAAGGCATCAGCCAACCTTAAAAACCGGCAATTGATATTGCTTGTTGATGAACCCGGTGTGAGCCTTCATGCAAGGGCACAGGAGGATGTGCTCAAGGTCTTTGAAGATATCAAGGACAGTATTCAGGTCATATATACCACACATTCGCCTCACCTGGTTGAGATTACCAAACTCCACCGTGTTCTTGCAGTGCAGAGAGACGATATGGATAACCTGCGAAGCACAACAAGAATTCTTGATCCTCTCAGGTTGTCATCGGCAAATACTGATACCCTGACCCCGCTGCAGAGCATAATGGGCAATCCCATGTCGGGAGATGGATTCTCACAGAAGAAAATGAACCTGATTGTGAGTGATACCGGGACATTCTATATGTTGAATTCCATACTTCTTCTGACAGCTTTTAAGGGTAAGATTAACCTGATACCTTCAATAAATATTTCAACAATTCCTCTTTTGTGCAATATACTGCTGGGCTGGGGAATGGATTTTGCTGTGTTGCTTTTTGATAATGAAGAGGAAAACAGACTGGCAGAACAGCTAAAGGATTCCTTTTTCAATACTGAAACAATCAGGGATATTGTTGTTAGGATCCCGAAGGGATTTGCAAATGCTGAAGATCTTTTATCAACGCTTGATTTCAAGAATCACATACTTGAGAGCAGGGAGGGAATAACTGTTGCTAACTCTGCATATATAAGGGAGAAGGAGATGCCCAGAAATTTTCTTCTGAGCAGGTTCTTAACAGTTGCGAAAGCAGGCAAGATTTCAATTGACGATCTTGATGAAGAGAGCTCAGAAAATTTCAGAATGGTAGCTGATCTTCTGAGGACACTAAAATAAATTTTTTATTTATTTTGAACTTAATGCATGTTTTTCTACTTTTGTCGCGCTCATTGAGTTTGTTATTGGAGAGATGGGTGACCCTCCTTCGCTAAAGCTTCGGAGGGCAGAGGTGGCAAAAAATATTGGAGAGATGGGTGAGTGGCTTAAACCAGCAGTTTGCTAAACTGCCGTATGGGTAACTGTACCGGGGGTTCGAATCCCCCTCTCTCCGCAAAGCAAATGCATACCATCCGCCAGCCGGCGGATGGTTTTGTTTTTTGAGTGAGCGAACAAAGCTTGCTTTGTGAAGCACATGATAAAAACAAAACCCTTGTTAAGCCAAAGGCTAAACAAGGGTATGCATTTGCTTTGCAGGGTTCCCTACATGGGATCATGAGCGAAGCGAATAATCCCCAATGTTTCTTACCCCTCCTCCGGCTCCTCTGTTATTCACCTCACGCCTCCCGATAGCTATGTTATACTTCGCAACTATTGCAACACAAAATATGCTTTATGTATCATATACTCCCCTTCTAATTTCCTTCACTGGGCAAAGAGAATAACCCCTTCCCCATTGGGGGAATAGGGCTTTTTTATCACCCAAAATCTGTTTGCATTTGCTTTATGATTCAAATCAGGTCACCTTATCATACTCATAATCTTCATGATAAGCCTTGGTGGCGGTTTCATCCCCAGCTGCTCCATCAGACCAAGACGATCAGGTACTCCCCAATGTTCTATAAGCATGCCATCTTTAAAGTGCATTATATCTATAACGGTTATTTCAAATGACTTGCCTGTTGGAGGCATCGGTCCGAATATTCCGGTCTGGGTGCCACGTGCAGTCATACGACCCCAGACTTTATTATCATTGATAACCATATCCTCTATATACATTGAAAAATCAGTAAAAGCATTGTGCAGGCTCTTAATAGCATTCTTAACACCTTCCACTCCCGGGGGAGAAAAGCCGTATTGATGTTCAATAAAATCCTTTGAGGTGAATTTATCAAAGACTGTAAGATCACCTTTTCCGAATCCTTCTTCAATAAGGATCCGGAAAATTTTTTCATTTGAGATTTTTGTTTCCATGGTATATTCTTTACATGGTAACAAATATCCTCTCTATTTGTTATTGAGGCTCTGTTTTATTTCAGTTAAATTTCAGATTTCGATAAAGGTTTATGATTCATGCTTATGTGAATCATTTATGAATTTATCAGGGAAGTCTGGTCTTTGTAACAATTATAATTTCTCCAGAAAAGAAATTGATAAATCAATGTCGAACATATTTATTCCTTCTATATGATCCAATCCCGGACATTCTTTATATAACCTTATTTTGTGACAATCTCATTAATTTCCATGTCCGTATATCCCCAAGAGACTATATCTTCAAGTAAAGGAATTAGTGACCTTCCTCTTTCAGTCAAACTGTACTCAACTTTTGGTGGTATCTCAAAATAAGCTGTTCTGGAAACCACTCCCAGGTTTTCTAAATGCCGTAATTCCTGAATGAGCATTTTTTCAGTAATGCCTGATACATCTCTTTTAAGTTCACCAAATCTCCTGCAAGTTGTTTTCATACTCCATATTATACCGATTCTCCATTTTCCTCCAATAAATTTTAAAGAGTGTTGAACTGGACAATTCTTCAGTAATTCATCCTGTAATATATTTATTTTCATTTTATTAAATTATGTAATACTCAGATAGTGAGACAATAATATAGATATGGTAAGTACCTTACTTTATTGTAGGTACTTGACTTATGCAAATCTATACAATATATTTGTTATTTATATTTAGATTAAATAAATACTATATTATGACTAGAAAAAATTTCTTAACCCGTCTCCCGGCAATAGGTATTTTACCTATTGCATCAGGATTCGCTTCCATAGGTGAACCTGAACTTGTCAAAGTGCCTCCAAAAATGGATAGTCCTGAATTGAAAAATTCATACTGGTATATTGGACATCTGATGAGTATTCTGATTTCAAGTAAGGATACCAGGGGTAGTTTTTCATTGATTCATGGCTTTGAAATAAAAGGTCTTGAACCTCCACCTCATATTCATACAAAGGAGGATGAATCTTTTTATATACTTGATGGTGAGATAAATTACACAGTGGATAAAGAAGTTTTCAGTGCCAGAAGGGGCGATTGGATATTTCTTCCTCGTAATATTCAGCATTCTTTTAAGGTTCAGTCTGATCAGGCAGAAGTATTAATTCAGCTATCACCAGGAGGATTCGAAGAATATTTCAAAGAAATGAGTGAGCCGGCAAAAGCTCTTTTGATTCCTCCCCGTCCTCAGGGTCCACCGGATGTTAAGAAGATTATTGAAACTGCATCTAAATATGGAGTTAAGTTTCCCGGTTTAGGATAAATGCATTAAATAATATTCGGATTTTTCAGGTATTAACCATTTTATAAAATCGCGAAATAGACTTTTAATATCAAAATTATTTTTGAATTGTAAAGCTTAGGCAAAAATAGCACAGCTTTTGATATCTGATCGTAAAGATTTTAAAAATATACCTTTAACAGACTTCCATACTAAACAGTATTTTTATGAAGTTAATCCTATTTAGGACATGAAATTTGATGTATTTTATACATCTCCAGGCTTTCTGATCATGTACCAGACATACCCAATGGCAAAAAACAGATAAACAAAAACGAGAGACCACCCGGAAGAGTTCATAACACCTGATAAAGTCCCAAGTAAAGTAACTATCAGTCCGATTATAAAATATAATAACAGGGCTGGAACAATGGTTTTGTTAGCCTCAGAATTTGTAATATTTCTTGATAGATAAGTAATCAAGGTAATTGCAATAGTTCCCATTCTTGCATATTGACTCGTGAAGTATTGCTCAGGTCCAGGAGAAACACCAAGCAAATAAATCCCAATGTTTCTTACCCCTCCTCCGGCTGGGGTTGTTGAAAAAATCCTTTTTTAACCGCTACGAACTCTAAGAAGGCGCTAAGTGCGCAAAGTTAAAACTCATATAATCAGGCCTCTGCGATCTTTGTGTAAAGGCTTTGCGACCTTTGCGGTTAATGGATTTTGACTTTTTCAACGTCCCCAGTGACTGAATAACGGAATAACTAAAAAAAAGTCTTAATCCTGGATTTCAGAGATTTTTGTTCTTTTCCTGTTCATCAAAAGGACTGCCAGAATTATTAATCCGACTACGGCTGCAAAAAGTAGAAGATATATAAAACCTGCTTGAAGATTAACTGATTGAACTCCACCGGATGATTCAATCATTTTATAATCAGGAACAATCCACCTGAATACATAAGCCTGCAAAACTGTAAAAACCGATATTGAAAAAAGCATGATAAAGCTGTGCTTAATAGTAAAGCGGAACAGATCCGATTCCCTGCCAACAAGTCCTACAGAGGCAGCACCAACAGCTATCGACTGAGGTGAAATCATTTTGCCTGTAACGCCTCCCGATGCATTTGCGCTGACTGTAATAACCGGATCAATTCCAATTTCAGCAGCAGTATTCTGTTGCAGTTTGCAGAAGAGTGCATTTGATGATGTGTCGGATCCTGTCAGAAAAACTCCCAGCCAGCCAAGCACAGGTGAAAAAAAAGGGAACAGAAATCCTGTGCTTGCCAGTGCAACGGCCATAGTTACTGACATTCCTGAATAGTTGGCTAAAAATGCAAATCCTAATACAGATGTTATCGTTATAAAAGGATACCTCAGTTGCTTAACAGTATCAGTTAGCACTAACAAGCCATCTTTCATACTCATCCCAATAAGCGGTATTGATATTAATCCGGCAAAGAGGACCGCACTGCCCGGACTTGAAAGAAAGTTCAAATCGAAAGGTTTAATGATCAGAGGACTTCCATCCTGCATTAAAATTGAATCGGTGAGACCAGGGATATTGAATTTCACTTGACCTATAAAATTCAGGGCCAGTTTAACCGGTTGCAGACCCCAGGCAATTATCATCACCGTCATTATTATAAAGGGTGACCAGGCTTTTATTGTTTCAGCGGCAGAATACTTCACTTCCTGGTCAATAGTCTGCTGAGGTTCCTCACTGAACCTCCATATTGATCGCGGTTTCCAGAATTTTAAAAATACTGTCAGACAAGCCAGGGAAACCAGGCCGGCTATAATATCAGGAAGCATAGGGCTCAGATAATTTGAAGCATACCACTGAACAAGTGCAAATGACAAACCGGATATTAGTATTGCAGGCATTACTTCAAGTGATTTTCTGAAGCCTGACATTAAAATTATAAGGTACAACGGAACAAAAAACGACAGTACAGGGAGGGTACGGCCTACCATCTGTGAAATAGCCATTTCAGGTATTCCGGTTATCTGCGATGCAATAATTATTGGTGTGCCTATGGCTCCGAAAGCTACAGGGGAAGTATTCGCTATCAGGCATATGCCTGCAGCATAAAGCGGATTATAACCCAGTCCTGCAAGCATGGCTGCAGATATTGCAACAGGAGTTCCAAATCCTGCTGAACCTTCAAGAAAAGCACCAAAGGAGAAAGCAATCAGTAAAGCCTGCAATCGCCGGTCGGTGGTTATTGTTGCAATGAAATGCTTTATTATTTCAAACTGGCCGCTTTTAACAGTAAGATTATAAAGGAATACGGCACCAATAATAATCCAGCAGATCGGGAAAAAACCATAAAGGACACCATGAAATGTAGATAATAATGCAAGTTTCACCGGCATTCTGTAGATAAAAACTGCAATAATTATCGCAATTATGGCTGTAAGCACACTTGCTTTATAACCTTTCATCTTTTTGATTATCAACGCCCAGAAAATAAATACTATAGGGATGGCTGCTAAAAGAGCGGAAATAAAAACACCTGAAACCGGATTAATGTCCTGTACCCATTTCATTTTAATTATTCTATGAATTGAATTTTTTGTTTAAGATAAGGAAATTAATGAAAAGGGACAGTGGTGTATGAAATATGATAAAGGCAATTTTAAAACAATAACAATTATATATCAACGACTTTAAAATATATTAAATATATTCATACAATACGTTGAAATATTAAATATTTTTGCTACATTTGCGCCGAAAAATTTTAGGAAAAAACGATCTGTAATTGATCGGAAGTTGCAAATAAACAAAGAATTAAAAAATTAAGAAAAATGAAAAACAAAGTTTTGATGGGATTAGCTGCTATCGCAATGGTTGCTGTCCTTTCTGGTTGCGGAAAAGCTCCACAGGAGAAAATTGATGCTACAAATGCAGCTATCACTGCTGCTCAGACTGCCGAAGCTGCAGTTTATGTTCCTGCTGAATTCGCAGCAGTACAGGATTCAATGAAAGCTATTATGGCTGAAGTTGAAGTTCAGAATGGTAAATTATTCAAGAATTTCAAGAATGTAACAGTTAAACTCGACCAGACTCTGGCTGCAGCAACACAGGTTTCTGCAAATGCAGCTGCTAAGAAAGAAGAGGTAAAGAAAGAGGTTGAGACTCTGATGACAGAGATTAAAGCTGTTATTGAAGAGAATGCCGGTCTTATGAAGAAAGCACCAAGAGGTAAAGAAGGTGCTGCAGTTCTTGAGCAGATTAAAACTGAAAGTGCTACCATTGAAGCTGCTGTTGCTGAAGCACAGGGTCTTTATGACAAAGGTGCTTATATGGATGCAGACAACAAGGTAAAAGCTGCAAAAGAAAGAGCAGTTGCTATCAATACTGAGCTGAAAGAGGCTATCGCTAAAGTAAGAAGGTAAAAGCAATTTCCTGAAAAAAATAAACAGGGGCTGTCTCAGCCCCTTTTTTTTAAACTCTATTCTTCAGAATGAAGAATCCCGGAAGAATAATTGCCGTTATTTCAACTGTATCAGTTCTGGTACTGATAATAATGCTTTTTGTATGGTTTACTCCTGAACAGCCTTCAGCAGAAATGGGAACTGCCAGGAATGCAATATCTGAAGCTGTTTCCGGCGGGGCTGACACTTATTCACGGAAAATATATAACCAGGCATTGGTATATTATGATTCTGCAATGGTGAACTGGAAAAGGCAGAATAAAAGGTTTTTTCTCTTCAGAGATTATGAAAAGGTCCGTTTTTTCGCAAATCTGTCAGTCGAAAGAGCTATTGAAGCTGAGTCACAATCAAGATCTAGCGCCACCGAAATGAACCTGAGGCTCCGGAGTAAAATAGAATCACTTAAAAACCTGGCTTCGGAACTTGACAGCATTTTTGAAAACTACCCTCTCACAGAAGAGACCCGGATCAGGATCTCAAAAGGTATGATGTTGCTTGAAGAGGCAGAAATTGCTTATAAAGAGGGAATATACTTTCAGGCTAGCAGGAAGTTAACCGATTCTGAATACCTTCTTACCGAATCGCTGAAGAATGCCACTGAGAATCTTAAGAATTATTTCAAATCATATTCACAATGGAAAAAATGGGTAGATTTGACCGTAAATGAATCGAGAAAGAATAATGATTACTCAATAATTATCGATAAATTTTCGCGTAAATGTTACGTCTATTATAACGGCAGAAAGAAATATGAGTTTGATGCAGAGCTTGGTAAAAACTGGGTTGGATTGAAACGCGTAAAAGGTGATATGGCCACCCCTGAAGGAATGTATAAAATAACACAAAAATTCGACAGCCGTAAAACCAGGTTCTACAAGGCATTACTGCTGAATTATCCTAACGAAGAAGATACTGCGAGATTTAAAGCAGAGAAAGCTAATGGGTCACTTCCATCTGATGCAAAGATAGGGGGGCTTATTGAGATACATGGCAACGGAGGCAAAGGGATCGACTGGACTGAAGGTTGTGTGGCACTGACTGACAGGGAGATGGATCTTATATATAAAGTGGCCAGAGTAGGTACTCCGGTTACAATTGTTGGTTCGATGGTTGATCTTGATTCTATTGTGAAGTAATTAACAGAGCGGCATGGAAAATAATGAATACAGGGATGATATCACCCTTCCGCCTGGTAACAATCAGCCCGATAATGACATTTTTACTCCTGAGAGTCTTCTCAGAAAGCTGAAGTCATTAGATGAACACATACATCAGAATCAGAAGTTATTTCGTCTTGTAAGGACTATAATAATTGCTCTTTCTTCTTTTGCAGTTTTGATCATAGCCGGTTATTTCTTTCTTTATGTTGCTCCCGCCTTGAAAGAACTGCCGGGTGTTCATAAAACAATGATCACAAATGATGAGGAGCTTAAGAAAGATCCGGCGTACAAAAAGCAGATCAGCCAGCTGAAAAGAGATATCCAGCGACTTTCTCTAAAATATAACAGCTATACTTCGGGTCAGTCTTATATTGTAATAAATACAACTGAGAACAGGTTTTTCCTGTACCGTAATAAGAAACTGGTGAGGGAAGGATTCTGCAGCTCCGGATCATATACCATGCTTCAGACTGAAGGTGACCGGAAATGGATATTCAAAACCCCTAAGGGAAAATACTGGATACAGGGTAAAATAACTCATCCTGTATGGAGAAGACCTGACTGGTCTTTTGTAGAGGAAGGACTGCCGATCCCTCCCAAGGAACATCCATCACGTTATGAATACGGTGTGCTTGGTGATTATGCAATGTCTATTGGTGACGGCTATCTGATACATGGAACAATTTACAAGCGTTTTCTCGGGATGCCAGTAACTCACGGTTGCGTAAGACTGGCAGATGATGACCTGGAAGCCATATACAATACCCTGAGCATTGGTTCAAAAGTATATATTTTCTGATCTCATACCTGTAAATAAAATGGAACCTGAAACAGAAAAGAAGATGACCGGCCGGACAAAACTATTAATTTCAATATCAGTATTCCTGGTTTTGTTCATCATTTATTATTCGGTAATGATGATGATGAGCCCTGTCAGAAAGTACACTGAGATGAGGAAAGATTCAGGTATCGATTCAACAGAGGTATCAAGGAAAGGTAATCCTGTGTATTCAGATTCTACTTTTTTAAAGCTGGTAAAAGAGAAGGCTTTCCTTCAGACAAGGATAGTGATGGCAGGGACAGATTCAATCTATCTTACTATGAATCTGGGTGACAGCACTGCTCATCTTGAGATCAGCGGCGTTTCAGTTCATAAAGTTAAGTTTCCCAGAATGGAAGCCAGCAAAATCCTGATAAAGGGTGATGAGAACATTATTCTGTGGAAGTTGTCAACTCCCTTTGAAATCGCACGCGACTGGTCCACAATTAAAAAGGAACCTGTAATGATCAAGATGGCACCCAGAGATACATCGGAATATAAGCCTGATATTATGCCTGACACTTCACTTACCGAACCGGTATATTATATTCTCGAAATGACTGACGGAACCAGGCTTTACGTAAGTCAGCTTGAGAATGACAAGCCTCAGGACAGAAGAAGCAGATTCATTTTTGATCTCAGGTACCGTATGTCTGATGCCTGGAATTCAATTAAAAGTGTTATCCGGTTCAGGATTCCTGAGTATCGCCTTTTCATTAAAATATATCTTCCACGATCCGATGCTAAAATCATTTACAGGGCTATTCCAAAAAACGGGCAAATCGCTATATACCTGTAAGTGCTATTTTAAGGAAGGATTCACCAACTTAAATACATATTATTTAATCAGTGATTCAAATTTGCAATTTCTTCCGGAACGTGCTTGTGTCTGAAAAGTAATGAAAAAAGGATTGCTACAACCAGTGCATAACCCGCAAAAGCAAACCATATCCCTCTCCAGTCGAAAGCCCCGCTTTCCAAAATAAAGTATTTGTCAATCAGTATCCCGCTTATTCTGCTGCCAAGGAAAGCACCAAAGCCATTAACCATCATCATGAACAAACCCTGGGCACTGGCACGTATGTCAGGAGTGCTCTGGGTCTCTACGAAAAGAGATCCTGAGATGTTGAAAAAATCAAAAGCCATACCATAAATAATGCATGAAAGGATGATCATCCAGAGCCCTTCAGCCGGATTCCCGAGTCCGAACAGGCCAAAACGGAGAACCCATGCCAGCATGCTCATAAGCATCACATTTTTAATACCGAACTTCTTAAGGAAAAAAGGGATAGTAAGTATAAACAGGGTCTCAGAGATCTGTGATACTGACATTATTATAGCCGGATACCTTACGGCAATAAGGTCTTTATACTCCGGAATGTCAGCGAAATCATGCAGAAAAGTGTCGCCATAGGCATTAGTAAGCTGAAGGGCTCCCCCGAGCAGCATCGCAAAGATAAAGAAGAGAGCCATTTTTGAGTTCTTAAATAGCCTGAAGGCATTGAGTCCCAGCTCTTCCATTAGTTTTTTCTTGTGCCCTCTGGCCAATGGCGGACACTTTGGCAGGGTAAAGGCATAAAGGCCAAGTGCCAGAGAGAATGCAGAAGCAATATAGAATTGATTTGGTGATGTCTCAAATCCTAAAAGGCTGACAAGCCATAACGCCACTATAAAGCCTATTGTACCCCAGACCCTGACCGACGGGTAGTCTTTTATGATGTCCATGCCATTTTTTTTTATTGAGCTGTATGCCACAGTAATAGACAACGCAAGAGTAGGCATATAGAACATCATTGTAAGCAACAGCACCCAGAAGAAAGTGTCAGGATCATTTATGGCCGGGATTATTGACAGTAAGATAGCACCAATAATGTGGAAGATGCCGTATAATCTCTCGGCATTAACCCACCTGTCAGCTATTATCCCTGCTATTGCCGGCATGAACAGAGAAGCCAGCCCCATAGTTGAAAAGACAGCTCCAAAGTTGGAACCCGACCAGTTCTTATTCTGAAACCAATAGGCACCTATTGTGAGCAGCCATGCACCCCAGATAAAGAACTGGAGGAAATTCATGATTATGAGCCGGCTTTTTAATCCCATAGCTTTTTGATACTTGTAAAGGTTAATCTGTAAATATAGCAAGCTATTTAAATTCAATTGTACCTCTCTGAAAAAATGTTAATAAAGAAGGTTCTTAATGATTCCTGCAAAGCTTAAGTGAATCCCTTGCGGTTTTTTATTTTTACTGAGCATACTCTCCCCTCTTTGCGTAGCAGAGAGGGGAGGGGGGTGAGTTCATATAGTATCAGGGGATTATTCGCTTCGCTCATGATCCCATGTAGGGAACCCTGCAAAGCAAATGCATACCCTTGTTTAGCCTTTGGCTTAACAAGGGTTTTGTTTTTATCATGTGCTTCACAAAGCAAGCTTTGTTCGCTCACTCAAAAAACAAAACCATCCGCCGGCAGGTGGATGGTTTGCATTTGCTTTGCGGAGAGAGGGGGATTCGAACCCCCGTTCCGCCGATAGGTGGAAAACGGTTTTCGAGACCGCCGCATTCGACCACTCTGCCATCTCTCCAAATCCTTAAGCCGCATTTGA
>CAYLYN010000009.1:34185-45375 GCA_964387565.1 uncultured Rikenellaceae bacterium
CCACGGAGTTTATCCCGCCATGCGGGACCATCTCTCCAAATCCTTAAGCCGCATTTGACCACGGAGTTTATCCCGCCATGCGGGACCATCTCTCCAAATCCTTAAGCCGCATTCGACTACGGAGTTTATCCCGCGAAGCGGGACCATCTCTCCAAATCCTTAAGCCGCATTCGACCACGGAGTTTATCCCGCCATGCGGGACCATCTCTCCAGATCCTTTTATCTCACAAATTCTCATTTTCTCTTCATCACAACCTGTGAGGTGACAAAAATAGCAAATAATTGCCAACCCTTTAAATTATTTTTGAAACGGTTATTGAGCTGATGAAAATCATTCAACTTCTCTTCAAATCTGACATAATATATTTGTTTACAGAATTTAATACATTTAATTTGCAAAAGAGACCTGAACCAAATTTTCTTAATTAACAGACACGATGAAACTATTTAAAGTTGTGCCATTAGCTGTTTCGATATTGCTATGCCTGGCAGGTTGCAGCAGTAAGACAAATAAGGATTTATCAAATCCGTTTTTCACAGAATACAGTACTCCTTTTAATGTACCACCTTTTGAAAAGATAATGGCCAGACATTATATACCGGCCTTTGATCAGGGGATAGAAGAAGGAAGAAGGGATATCGACAAGATTGTTGCAAACAGGGCGGAGCCAACTTTCGAAAATACAATTGTGGCATATGATAATGCAGGTCAGCTTCTTACGAAGGTGATGATGGTATTCCTGGCTCAGACTGCTGCAAACACTAATGATTCGCTTCAAAAGATACAGATTGAGATATCACCAAGATATGCAGGATTTACAGATGAAATATTATTAAATGAGGGACTATTTAAAAAGATAAAGTCAGTTTATGATAATCAGGAAAAATTTAATCTGAATCCTGAACAGAAATTTTACCTCGAGAATCTTTACAAAAGATTTGTAAGAAGTGGGGCCAACCTAAGTAAACCAGACCAGGACTCGCTTAAGCAAATTAATCAGAGACTTTCAGTCCTGACAGTTACTTTTACTCAGAATGTTCTCGCCGAGACTAACAATTACATAATGGTTGTGGAAAAGAAAGACCTGAAAGGATTGCCTGAACCGGTTATTTCAGCTGCCGCTGAGACAGCAAGCGAAGCAGGGAAGGATGAAAAATGGGCTTTTACTACTCAACGACCCAGCATCTTCCCATTCATTACTTATTCTCCCGACAGGAAGCTCCGAAGTGAGATTTTCCATGCGTACACAAACAGAGGAAATAATGGCAATAAATACGATAATAATAAAATACTTGCTGAGATAGTAAGCCTGAGAGCTGAAAGGGCACGAATCCTGGGATATAAAACTCATGCTGACCTGGTTCTTGAGCCCAGGATGGCAAAAGTTCCTGCGAATGTTTTTAACCTTCTTGACAATTTATGGGAAAAGGCAATACCGGTTGCAATGAATGAAGTAAAAGAAATGCAGGAAATTATTTACAGGGAAAAAGGTAATTTCAATCTTGAACCATCAGACTGGTGGTACTATGCTGAAAAGTTGAGAAAACAGAAATATGATCTCGATGATAATCAGCTCAGACCTTACTTTAAACTTGAAAATGTACGTGATGGGTTATTTAAAGTTATTGGCAAGCTCTTTGGAATAACCCTGATACCGATTTCTGATATTCCTTTGCCTAACCCCGAGGCACAACCATATGAAGTGAAGGATGCAGACGGATCACATCTTGGAATTCTTTATATGGATTTCTATCCCAGAACAAGCAAGCAGCAGGGTGCATGGTGCGTTACATACCGGAATCATCATATTACAGACGGGGAAGTTATAAGTCCAATTGTGACTACTGTTTTTAATTTTACTCCTCCTGCAGCAGGTCAGCCTTCTCTTTTAAGCCTGGATGAAGCTCTTACTATGTACCATGAGATGGGACATGCGCTTGACGCCCTTTTCAACCAGAGTACATATTTAACAACTAACATTGCATGGGATTTTGTCGAACTGCCTTCACAACTTATGGAACACTGGGCTCTTGAGCCTATTGTGCTAAATGTGTATGCAAAGCATTATCAGACAAATGAGACAATACCAGCCGATCTTGTTCAGAAGATAAAAAGCAGTAGTTATTTCAACCAGGGTTTTGATAATGTCGAGGTGCTTGCTGCTTCCTTTCTCGATATGGCCCTTCATACCCTTGAGGCTCCGGTAAATATTGATATTCAAAATTTTGAGAAAGATTATTTCAGAAAAATAGGACTCATTCCCCAGATAGTTTCGCGCTACAGAAGCACATATTTTACTCATATAACCGGGGAATATGATGCTGGCTATTATTGCTATACATGGGCAGCTGTACTTGACAATGATGCATTTGAAGCATTCAAGGAGAAAGGACTATTTGACCAGGAGACGGCAGGTTTGTACAGAAAGAGTATACTTGAAAGAAACGGTCTGGCGGATGCAATGCAGATGTATATCGATTTCAGAGGCAGAGAACCTGTAATAGAACCACTCTTAAGGAATCGCGGACTTATGAAGTAGAAGCATCCTGATCCTGATCTTCAGTGTGCCTGTTTTTTAAAGTGTAATAATACCTTCTCCAGAATGGCAGCGCAGTGAGAGAGGTGAAGCGAACAAGATATCTTACAGGTTTAAATGACATAGCATGATGCATTAACCTGTAAAGAAGCGTGGTAATCACAACCATTCCTCCAATACTGATAATATTTGATGCCAGCCACCACAACCATGTATCAGGTGTCACATTAAGTGAACTGATTATCAGAAATAAAATCTGTCCGTTTACAGCTGAAAATATAATCCAGAAAACAAGAGCCATTCCGTGAGCCGATTCAATAGCCCTTTGCGGACAACGGTTCATACATCTCATACAACTTTCACAGGTAAGTTTCCAGTATGGTCTCTTACTGACTTCAATAATTGATCCGGTGGGGCACTCCCTGATACATAATCCACAGTTGGTGCAGTTGTTATTTGATATAAATGTTTTTGCCAGAAAGAACCGGCCTCCAACATAATATGCCAGAGATATCGGACTGACTAATATATCTATCGGCAGACTGAAGAGACCTCTATAGACTTTCCTGCCGGAAAGAATTTTTACGGTAAATCCCCTTACAATCCTTTCGCATCTTTCAAAAATTGAGTTAATGACCTTTTTTTTCAGTCCCGGATGAAGAGAGATCCAGTTTGAAGGCAAATCCACAGGCCTGAATCCTATACACCTGTATCCTTTTAACAGTAAAATAAATGCGGGAAGCAGTAAGGCAATACCACTTATACCAGGCATGAACAGCTTATAAAGCTTCATCCCTGCACGAGTATTAATAAGAAAAACTTCACGACCAATCCCTGAAGGAAAACCTGCTAAGAACTTCAACATGAGAGGAGCAGCATTGAAACCATGAGTAGGGAAGGCAAAACCTAATAATGTATCATTTCCATTTTCCGGGAACTTAATATTCTCCAGCCTGTCTATCTGCTGAACAACAGTTTTCAGTCCCTGCTTTCCGGCTTCATCAGCAATCCAGAATGAGGAAGCCCTGGCATTTCCTGTGCCTGATATATAGTAGATATAGAGCGACTTCCACTTGCCCATAATTTCAAATAATTATAGAAGACAGGTAATTAAATTATTTTACTAAGATATCGATAATCAGATTAATTTTGTCAAAAACCTGTTTCTGTGAAATATCTCTGTGGCCTGACTGCTGATGAAATATTAAAGCTTATTGGTACATCTGGGTTCAACTATTCTCATGCTGTGGCAGTTGCAAACTGCATGTATAAAAAGAGGATGACCAGGATAGACCAGTTCCCCGGGATTTCCAAAAAACTGAAGGAAATACTTATCAGTCATTCAGAGACGGGATTTTTTCCATATTCAACGTCTGAGGAGTCGGAGGACAGAACAGTGAAATACCTTTTCCGTACCTCAGACGGAAGGGAGTTCGAAACCGTTTATATACCCGATGGGAAAAGAAGAACAGTTTGTGTTTCAACACAATCGGGATGCAGGATGGGATGTCCTTTGTGTGTTACAGGCAGATATGGATTTCATGGAAATCTGACAGCAGGGGAGATTATCAACCAGATTATTTCCATTCCTCCTGCAGGAGAGATAACGCATGTGGTGTTTATGGGAATGGGAGAGCCAATGGATAATTACGAAAATGTGGTCAGGGCCTGTGAAATAGCAACAGCTCAATGGGGTCTGTCTCTCAGTGCAAGGAATATTACAGTTTCAACAGTAGGTATTAAGCCTGCAGTGGAAAAGTTTCTGAAAGAAACCGGTTGCAATCTGACTTTAAGTCTTCATTCACCTTTTCCGGATGAGAGGAGCAGAATAATTCCGGTTGAAAGGATGTATCCTGCAGATGACATAATAAGGATAATGAAGGAATCGAAAAAAAGGAAGGGGAGAAGGCTTTCTATTGCATATATGATGATTGATCAGTATAATGACACCGAAAGACATCTGGCAGGAATTATATCATTACTCAGGGGATCCGGATTAAGGGTTAACCTGCTGCCTTATCATTGTTTCGGAGAGAGAAAAATGAGATCATCATCCCCGGAGAGGATGCTTTATTTCAAACATAATCTGGTTATTTCAGGAATTTCGGCATCTGTGCGAAGATCGAGAGGTGAAGACATATCTGCAGCCTGTGGTTTACTGGCTTCAGGTATGGGATCCGGTTGTTAGCTTACTTATCGGATTCAGCAGCTGGAACATATGTTCGTCGAGATAACCTTCTGAAGTTTTGATCCATTCTTTCTTAATGCCGGCTTTTTCAAATCCGATTTTCCTGAAGAGCTCAATGCTTTCTAAGTTTGTGGCAAGTATATTACAGTATAACTGGTGCAGCTGCAGAGTTTTGAAGCAATAGTCAATAAGACATTTAAGGGCCATAGTTGCATACCCCTTTCTTCTGTATTCTTCATTTGCAATAAGGATTCCAAGTCCGGCTCTCATATGGAAAGGATCAAAATCAAAAATATCAATTGTTCCTATTGAAACTTTGTCTTTGATATGGTCAATCATAAGGCGCAGCTGACCTGATTCATAAATGCTCTTATGTGAATTTTCAACATACCTTTTGAGGGTATATTTTGAAAATGGGCTGACTGTGTTGCTTACAACCCAGTAGGAGAGGTTATTCTCCCAGTTATAAAGGAGTTCCAGATCTTCCGGTTCAAGTGCTCTGAGCTTTATATCTTTGTATTTCATATGCGGAGTATGTCGAATTTCATTTTGGAATAGAGTTCAAAATCCTGATATAAGCATCTTTGAATCCTGTTTCTCTCAGAGCCGCCACGTCCG
Organism: uncultured Rikenellaceae bacterium; assembly: GCA_964387565.1. GTDB lineage: Bacteria > Bacteroidota > Bacteroidia > Bacteroidales > VadinHA17 > LD21. The sequence goes on from CAYLYN010000009.1 coordinate 39,529, forward strand.
CTTTGGCTTTTTTTAATGAACTGTATTCACCGGTAATATACCTGTAATATTTGTCACTGGAATATATCTCCCTTACTCCTTCAATATCTCTGAAATACTTCATATCCAGAGGTTTTCTGGCAGCTGCCAGCTGGATGGTGTAAATTATTACTTCAGGCTCTTTTAACCGTCCTGCATCTGTACTGTCAATATCGTGAAGGGGTCTGGCAAGATCATACTGAGTTATGATAAATGCATTCTTGAAGCCTTTCTCCTTTGCGTAGGATACATATCTGACAGCGTCGAGCTTATTCATGAACTCTCCAATTACATAAGCAGTTGATGAATCTATTTTTACAGGATTTATTATCAGAATGGCAGGCACCTCGAGAGCTTTGAAAATATCCGGTTCAAGTTCCTTTTCCGATTTAAGAAGGACAATATTGTATTTAAATGAAGATGGATGGCGCAAATGCCTTGGTGTATACGTCTCCTGACGGATAGTGATTCCTGTCCCTGGATCAATTATCCCAAAGGTTGCTCTCCTGTTGTATCTTCTTCCTTCAGGATTATCCGAACCATCGGGATTAGTGTTGAGTGCAGCAAAACCAGTACTGCCATATACCTTCTTTACCATTCTCTGCTTTGAAATACCAGCTTTCGACAGGTATTCAATTACAGAATTAGCCCTTCTGTCGGCCAGTCCCATATTATGCTCAGGTGTCCCTTTTGAATCTGTGTAACCGGCAATTTCAATCTTAAGGTCGGGGTAGTCGATAAGAATTGTCCGCAGCAATTCCAGAGAGGCAATAGCCTGTTCGTCAAGATTATAACTATTGAAGTCAAACAGTACATTCTTTATCAGGAGAAAATTGCTGTTTGCAACCTCCTCAGGAATAAGATCACTATTCAGATAGATATTGTTTTCAGTATTTCCGGAAGGTAAATTCAGTGTAATAGTATCTGGTTTGTATCCGGGTTGTTTTACATACAGAATATATTCTCCCGGATAAACAACGAAGCTGTACATACCGGTATCTGTCAGGTGGCTTGATAGATCTGCAGATTTGGATTTAGGTTTGATATCAATTGTATCGGCTTTTGAACCTATCTGGCTGATCAGTATCTTGAAATCTGAGGGTTTGACTTCCAGCCGATATGCATCAGGATCCCTGACTTTGATGCTTTTAACGGGGACTCCGGTTCGGGCATCGGTAAGAAGGATATTGGCTTTTTCAGGATCAACTGCCTGACCGTCCTGTGTGGTGACAATTCCTTCTGCAATAATCCTGTTATTAGCAGGTTTTTCGAGAGTTATTGCATATATGTTTCTCGATCCTGTCTTTTCGTCGTAGTAGCTGGTAATAAATCCCGTATCTGCATTGTTTAGGATAGTGAAGGAGTCATCGATGGTTTTATTCAGAGGATAAGGAAGACCTGTCGGGCGGCTCCACGAACCTCTTTTGTATACCGATCTGAATACATCATAACCTCCGATGCTAGTATGTCCGGAAGAGTTAAAAAGAAGTATTCCTTTGTCGGGATCAAAGAATGGAGAATTCTCATTATATGGTGTATTAATCACACTACCACAATTAACCGGTTTTTTCCATGAGCCATTTTTATCTCTTTCCGCGGTCCATATATCCAGTTCACCTTTTCCGCCCGGTTTATTACTTGAAAAGTACAGGGTATTGCCATCAGGAGTTATAAAACCATGAGCCTCCCAGTATATAGTATTGATAACCTTTCCGATATTTTTTATTTTTGACCATGTATTGTCTTTTCTCTGACTGTAATAGAGATTTCCGTCTTGTCCGTCATCCATATAAATCACAAGGTATCTGCCATCTCCTGTTATTGAATTGGTATAAAACCTGTCAAGACCTCCAAGCTGATCGGTTATATCTACCGGAAGGTTCCATTTGTCGGATTTGTAAGAGCAGAGAATCCTGGTTTTTCCGCTCAGTTTCTGTGTAAAGATGAAAACAGAATCATTTTTTGCCAATACTGGATTCAGAGCACCCGGATATTCCTTTAGCCAGGGAATGAACAGACTTGTTTTAGCATTGATTGGAGTTTTCTCAGCTTCTATAGCATAGTTGCAGTTTCTGATCTGGTTATTGATATATTCAGTACTGAAAATACCATAACCTGAAAGTTTGCTTTTAGCCTCTTTAAAAAGATCTATAGCTTTAAGCAGGCTATCATTTTGCTGATAAGCTATTGCAATATATAAGTAAGTGTCAAGTGGTGCTTTTTCGCCATATTCTGTATATTCATCATCATTTTTAACAACATTTTTGACTGCCATTTTGAGATACTTAAGGGCATCTGACCTTTTACCATCAACATTAAGGTATGAAGTGCCAAGTTTGGCAGCAAGATTTGAATTATCAGGATAGGCCTCTGCCAGCGGCTTGTAAAGAGCAGCGGCTTTTTCATAGTCCTGATCATAGTAGAAGTAAGAGTCTGCTTCTTGAAGTGCCTTTATGAACTGTTTCTTTGTAAGAGTTTGAGCAGACAACAGGAGGTGGTTAAGTATTAGCAAACATACCAGAATATACTTCCTGTTCACAATTTATAAATATTTATTATTTAACTTATTTAGAGACTTTCTTTATGAAAATTTCATCGGGATATCCCCTCCTAATCAACTCCAGTCTCCAGGAATAGGCTTCTTCTCTAGTATTGAATTTCCCGGTAGTATACCTGTAGAATTTGTCAACGTCATTATATAAAACCTTGAGGTCATCAATTCGTTTAAAATAACTAACATCTACAGGATTATGAAGTGCTATTACCTGCACAGTATAATAAAGTATATCCTCATCATTGACATTTCTGTCACTGACGTCACTGACATTCACATTGGTTACCATCATACTTGAGTCAATGGCTGATACAACAGGAATTTCCGACAGGTTAATCTTTTCATACGTTATTTCAGGTGCAGTGGTTTCAGTATCAGGTGCCGGTATTGGTCTGTCAGGGTCAGGCTCAAGCGTTACGTTTAAAGTAATAACTGTTGAAGGATGGTTGTAAAGAACAGTAGTGTCAATAGTCTGTGTGATATAATAGTTGCTGGCAAAAATAATTGAATATTTGCCCGGAGTGACAATAAAATTATACTGACCGGTTAATTTATTGGGATATCCTACATCAACAGTATCACCGGTATCGCTGTTCAGAAGTTGTACAAAGTAATTCCTGTCGAATGGGAGTACTGTATCACTGAGGCTATAGGTACCTTTTATTTCAAAAGTCCTTATTTCATCAGATTCGCCAATGGCAAGATACATTATATCACGTTTTTTGTAATCGGTTGTCATTGAATAATAGGCATTTTTACCATTATTCACTGGCAAATAAAATTTATCATCATCACTTGAGTTAATGGGGTAACCCAGGTTTTCAGGTATTTGCCAGGCTGATCCGGATAACTGACTCTTGAAGTTGTCATAACCACCTATGGAAGCATGTCCTTCAGATGAAAAATAAAGAACTTTACCGTCAGCAGTAATAAAGGGAGTATCCTCATTATATGCAGTATTTATTGAGGGTCCGAGATTTACAGCCGGCCCCCATTCACCTTGTTCATCTAGCTCAGATACATAAATATCGAGGTTACCCTGACCTCCATCCCTGTTGCTTGTGAAGTATAGCTTTTTTCCGTCAGCTGATATGGAGGCATGTGATTCGTAGAACTTTGTGTTAATATTTTTGTTCAGCTTTTTTATAGGGGTCCAGTATCCGTCTTTATAAGAAGATGAATAAATTGCTCCGTCGTAATTATCAGTTTTATAGAGGAATAATTCGGTTCCGTCCCTGTTCAGGGAGCATGAGGAGCAGTCTTCTCCTGCATTGAGCTCATTTGTGATTTCTATTGGAGGTTGCCATTTTCCTCTATCTTTCCTGGAGTAAAATATAACATTAACAATACCTCTTCTTTCTGTATAGACAATTGAGTTTCCATCGAAGCTGACTGCCGGATTATCATTTATTGAGCCCATGCTGAAGTCTGGACCCAAAGAAGTTTTTGTAAATACAACGGGAGTTTCCTTAAGCTTAATGGCAGTTTTACACGCCTGAATCTGCTGATCAATAAAATCCTGGTTCTGCATGCCCCCTTTTGATTTTGTGCCTGATGCAAGCTTCTGGAAAGTTAACAGAGTATTCAGTGCTTTATCAAGCTCATTATTTATCATATAGGCTTTTGCAAGAGAAAAATATACATCGAGGGGAGCTCTCAACTCCTTTATTGAGCTGGTTTTTGAATCATAGGTAGCACTTTTTACAGCCTCTTCAAGATAGGGAATGGATTTCTCCTTCTCACCTGGGATATTCAGGTAACAGGTGCCAATTTTGTATTTAATGTTTAGATTTTCAGGAGTTTCTAGCAGGAGGTAAAGCTGGTTTGCAAGCTCAAACTCCTCATAAAGGTAGTATGATTCGGCCTGGGCAAATATATCCTTCATTTCTGAAGCAGATTGCGATTGAGCGGCCGGTGAAACGAGAGTTAGACACAACAACTGCAACAACAAAACCGATATTTTATCTTTTAAATTGCACATTAAAACAAATATAGTCTTTTTTCCTGATGATGATAAAAAAATCTCAATTCATTTTTTGTCAAGAGTTATCTTGTAAATGTCTTCTTTCCCAAAGCCTTCCGTTACTTTTTCGAAATACATATAACCTTCACTGCCGTCGCCTGAAGGCATGAAGAAAATATCATCATCCGGAGTGTTTAAAGGGTAACCAAGGTTCACAGGCTTTTGCCATGTGCCGTTTTCATCCTTTTGTGAACTGAAGATATCATAACCTCCCATGTTTTTGTGCCCTTGTGAACTGAAAAACAAGGTTTTGTCATGGTTTGTCAGAAATGGTAAGTCTTCATTGAAACGGGTATTTATATCAGGTCCCAGATTGATTGCTGGTCCCCACTCGCCGTTTATTTTCCTCGAAATATACAGGTCAAGCCCACCGTAACCGCCAGGTCTGTCAGATGCGAAAACAAGCTGTTTGCCATCTCCGGAAATTGATGCATGCGATTCCCAGTATTTTGTATTTATATTATTATTCAGGATCTCAGCTGCATTCCATGAACTGCCGTTAAATGAGGTGACGTATATATCACTGTTAAAATTGTCTTCTTTAGACATGAACAACAATTTACCCTCTTTTGACAGCGATGAGATTCTTATATCCCCATCCAGATTAAGGTCGGGAAAGATATTAACAGGGACGCTCCATTTATTGCCCTGCATACGGGAAAACATTATTGCATCATAAAATTTCAGAGAAGACATATAAGCAAATGATTTGCCATCTGCCGAAATAACAGGAAAAAAGTTTGGTTTCTCATCATTGAAAAGTTCACCAATATTTTCGATTGTATATGAGACAGGCTTTTCCATCAGGTTTTTAGCAATGTCACAGACTTCTATTTCATGATCAATAAATTCAATGTTCTCAATATCATCATCAAGGAGTGTCTCCCTGTACCTGCGAAAACTTTCCTTAGCCCTATCGAAATTATAATTGATTCTATATGCCCTTGCCAGTTCAAAGAGTGCATCATATGGTGCAGAAACCTGATTAATTGTACCCTCTTTTCGTTTAGCTGACATATTTTTAACAGCATCTTCAAGATATTTAACAGACAGATCCTTTTTGCCTGGAATATTCAGATAACATACTCCGATGCAAAAGGCAATATTTGCATTATCACTTTTTACTGAATATACCTGGAGGTAATAATTCAAGGCTTCTGAATACTCTTCATTCATAAAAAAATATTCTGCTTCCAGAAAAGTATTCTTGAGTTGTTTGTTATCCTGAGCGCAAAGGGATATATTTATTAGC
>CAYLYN010000010.1:0-44721 GCA_964387565.1 uncultured Rikenellaceae bacterium
ATTAATTTGTTTTATTTTTGTGCTTGTTTAAAAAATTTACCTCTTATGTCATCTGATAAAAGTAAATTCAATCTGAGGAGTTTTACAAGCTTTTCGCTTGTAATTTCTACAATCATAATGTCATGGTCAGGGTTTATTCTGTATGTAGCTCCACCAGGCAGGATAGCAAACTGGGGAACATGGAAACTGATGTTATTCACCAAAGCCGAATGGCAGGCCCTGCATACTATCTTTTCATATCTCTTTTTTATCCTCTTTATTATTCACCTGTTTTTTGTAAACTGGAAAGCTTTCCTTACATACTTTAAAAGTAAGATCAAGTCGGGTCTTAACCGAAAGTGGGAGCTGGCATCAGCACTGTTGATTTCACTTATATTCTTTATTGGCACTCTAAAGGACTGGACTCCTTTCGGTCCGGTAATGGCATTTGGTGAAAAGGTGAAGGAGAGCTGGGAAAGCGATTTCGAGGCTCCATCAGTAATTCACATGGAAATATATACTCTTGAACAATTATCACCGTATCTCGACAGTGTTCCCCCGCAAAGACTGATGAAGACACTTCAGGAGAATAATATCAATGTAACATCCACAGATATAAGTCTCAAGGATATTGCTGCTGAGAATAAAACCACACCTTCAGAACTGTATAATATCCTTAAAGCAAGACATCCTGAAGGCAGCCACGCTATAAGTCCGCAGGTTCCCCAGGGCGCAGGACGATACACTGTAAAAATGGCTGCTGAAAATAGTGGCAAACCGGTTTCTGATCTTCTTGCAAAGCTCAGATCGGAAGGGATTGAAGTGAATGAAGAAACATCCATGAAGACAATAGCTGATAAACTTGGTATAACACCCAGAGACGTATATGTTATGCTAACTGAGGAATAGATCAATTTTTACTACTTTTACAGCTCATATTCAAAAAAGTATATGTCAGATCTGGAAAAGTACTTCAGTCACTTCAGAGATAATATCATTGGGATTGATGCTGAGATAGAAACACCCTTTGGCAGGAAAAAACTTATTTATGCCGACTGGATAGCCAGTGGCAGGCTCTATAAGCAAATTGAAAAGAGAATTACCAGCGATATAGGACCGCTTATCGGGAATACCCACTCCGAGTCAACATCAACCGGAAGGGCAATGACTGAGGCATACCATATGGCCCAGAAAGTTGTAAAACGGCATGTCAATGCTAATGACAATGATGTTATTCTTTTCACAGGAACAGGTATGACATCTGCAATTGCCAAACTCCAGAGATTACTCGGTCTAAAGATACCTGAACAGGCAGTTAACTATTGTCCTTTTACACATGGCGAATATGAAAAGTGCCGGGATATACCTAATGAAAAACGACCTGTCGTTTTCCTTACCCATACCGAGCACCATTCAAACCACACATCGTGGTTTGAAACTCTTGCTGATGTTGTTGTCCTGGAACCATCAGATGATCTTACAGTTAATCCTGATTCGCTCAGAAAAGCGATTGTCAAATACCAAGATCGTCCGTTGCTGATAGGCTCATTTTCTGCATGTTCAAATGTTACAGGTTATTTCCCTCCATACTATGAACTGGCTGAAATCATGCATCAGTATAACGGATACTGTTTCGTGGATTTCGCAGCATCAGCTCCATATGTCGACATTAACATGCACCCTTCAAACAGTATGCAGCAACTCGATGCAATCTTTTTCTCACCTCATAAATTCCTGGGAGGACCGGGAGGTGCAGGAGTTCTGATCTTTTCAAAAGAGCTTTACAGGAACGAGATTCCCGATTCGCCCGGAGGCGGTACAGTGAAATGGACAAACAGGTGGGGAGGCTATAGTTATATAACCGATATTGAAGTTAAAGAAGATGGAGGAACACCCGGTTTCCTTCAGGGCATAAAAGCGGCCCTGGCCATAAAGCTGAAGGAGAACATGGGTGTTGATAAAATTCATGAAAGGGAAAACGAACTTATTCAATTAGCATTCAAAAATCTCGATAGTGTTGACAGCCTGCATATTCTCGCCGGAAATATAAAAAACAGACTTGGCGTAATCTCTTTTTATACAGACAATGTTCACCATAATCTGCTTACTACTATCCTGAATGACAGATTCGGGATCCAGCTCCGGGGAGGATGTTCATGCGCAGGTACTTACGGACATTTTTTACTCGATGTGGATATTAATCTTTCAAAAGAAATAACAGATAAGATCGATGCCGGTGACCTCTCCATGAAACCGGGCTGGATAAGGCTTTCTTTACATCCAACAATGACCAACAGGGAATTAAACTTTATCACTGATGCGATAAGGCAGACAATTGAGAATATTTCAGAATGGAAGGAGGATTATATCTACAATCCCAAAACAAATGAATTTACACACAGATCCCTGACAAAATCAATGACCGGCTTCAATTCTGAATGGTTTGATCTGAAATCTTAAGGAAAGCTGGAAGCAGGAAGTCCGGAGTCCGAAGCTTTAAGATTGCTTCCGACTTCGGTCTTCCGACTTCTTCCAGCCACCATAGCTATCCTGAGCTTGCCGAAGGAAGCGAAGGCGGGCTAACTCCCCGGATAACCCACCCCCGACCCCATAGCCGTCACACTTAACATTATTATAATGCAGGAGATAATGGAATAAGTCAAGGGTGTTGAATAACTGTTTTTAACCACAAATTTAAAGCCTTGATTATTAACTCTTTGTGACCTCTGTGTCCCGATAACTATCGGGATTCTTTGTGACCTCTGTGGTTAATGGATTTTGACTTTTCCAACACCCCCAACTTTAACCCGGCTATTTCAATATAAAAAGACCCTTAAGTTGATGACTATGCCCTCGTCTCCTCCATCGAGGGGAGCTTTATTTCCGTCTTCAGACTTCCGACTTCTGTCTTCGGACTTCGGACTTCTGTCTCCCTCCAAATCAGAATAATAATCATTAAATAATTTGCATTATGAGCATTTGTTCATTATCTTTGTAATGAACTATTGCTTATATAATATGTCGCCACGACCATACAGGATTCGCAGAATAAGCAATCCGCCAAATGTATCAGGATTCAAGCCCTATGGCAATAAAAAGAGTGGGATAAAAGCCGAAAGTATATTTCTCCATATTGAGGAATATGAAGCAATAAGGTTATGTGATTATGAGATGCTTAATCATAGTCAGGCTTCAGTTCTCATGGATGTGTCAAGGCCTACCCTTACACGTATTTATGCCAGAGCGAGGCAGAAAATAGCAGAAGCACTTGTTATGGGGAAGCAGATCATTATTGAAGGTGGAAAGATCTATTTCGACAGTGACTGGTATAAGTGCAACGCATGCGGATGCTTCTTCAATAACCCTGACAAGGATATGGAAATTAAGGAATGTCCTTTATGCAGGAACAATGATTTTTCCGGTTATAACCAGAGTTTTAATGAACTGGAAGAGACAGTGACCCGGTGCAGCGATTATTGTATTTGTCCGGAATGCGGAACAGAGAAAGCCCATGTTCCGGGTAATCCATGCAGAGATGAGACCTGCCCGGCATGCGGCAGGCATATGACAAGAAAAGGAAGCCAACATGACTACATAAAATAAATTTTACAAATTATGAAAGTAGCTATCACAAGTTCAGGAAACAGCCTTGAAAGCAAACTGGATCAACGTTTTGGAAGATGCGGATTCTTTGTTATTTATGATACAGAGACCAGAGGAATGGAATTTATCCCAAATCCGAATAAGGATTCACAGGAAGGAGCAGGACCTGCATCTGTACAACTGGTTGCATCTCGCAATGTGGAAAAGATAGTCTCAGGAGAATTCGGCATCAAGATCAAATCATTGCTTGACAGTCTGAAGATACAGATGATCATTCTTAAACAACCGGAAAAGAGTATAAGTGAAATCATCGAAATGCTTAATAATTAAAACTTTTAATCATGCCGAAACTGAATGGAAGCGGTCCTGAAGGAAAAGGACCAAAAACAGGAAGGGGGCTGGGAAGATGCAAGAATAATCCACCCGGAGAACTACTGAAAAAATTAGGTAAAGGCCAGGGAAAAAGAAGACGTTCTGCCCAGGGGGAAGGGGAAGAACAAGGTAAAGGGAAACGCCTGAAGAGCGGATTAGAATAGTATTAACAAACCAAAAGATAGAAATCATGCCAGGAATTGATCAAACAGGCCCGATGGGACAAGGTCCGATGACGGGTCGCAGAATGGGTTGTTGCACTAATTTTGGTGCAAATCAGAGAAAAGCGGAAGCAACACCAGCCGGTGAAAAAGAAGAAAATCAGGTAAATGATTTTCCCGGAAGAGGATTTGGATTCGGATGGAGAAGAGGCAGAGGCAGAGGAATGGGAAGACAAAACCGGTTCAGGGGCGGCTTCTGATACCTGTTGCACCTCTGATTCTACGCTCACAATAATTATTTAATATACAAAACATTTAATATGAAAAGAAAAATCGCGATCCCGTTAGAGAACGGGATACTATGTTCTCATTTTGGTCATTGCCAGCAATTTGCAATAGTTGAAGCAGAAGATACCAGCATTTCAGGAGTTGATATACTTACCCCTCCCCCTCATGAACCAGGGCTGCTACCGGGATGGCTTGCCCAAAAAGGAGTAACTGATGTTATAGCAGGTGGTATGGGTCAGAGAGCAATTAATCTCTTTAACCAGCAAAATATAAATGTATTCGTTGGTGCAGAGATTAAAAATCATACCGAGCTGGTTGAGGATCTGCTTTATAACAGGCTGAGAGCAGGAGCTAATTACTGCGACCATTAAAATGTTTAAAATTGCAGTAGCCAGTGGTAAAGGAGGAACCGGCAAAACTTTTGTTTCAACAAACCTTTTTTATTCCCTGTTATTAAACAATTACAGGGTAACATTAGTTGATTGTGATGCTGAAGCTCCCAATGCGGCTGCATTTTTTGAAACACGTATTGCTAAAAAAACTGAAGTTACCCAACAAGTACCGGTAATTAATACTGATATCTGTACTTTCTGTGGTAAATGTCATGAGTACTGTAATTACAACTCAATTTTCATACTTCCTCATGTAAAAATCATAAATGTTATTGACGATCTCTGTCATGGATGCGGAGCCTGTAGCGTAGCATGTGAATATGGAGCAATAATAGAAAAATCCGTCTCACTTGGATCTGTCACTACATACTCTGTTAGTGGGAAAAATACGCTTCTCGAAGCAAATATGAAAGTTGGAGTTATGTCGCCTGTTCCAATTATCAGGGAAGCAATAAAAGCTGTGAACAATGATTCTGAGATTGCTATTTTTGATTCGCCCCCGGGTACCTCCTGCCCTTTTATCCAGACTGTTTCAAAATCTGATTACGTAATTCTCGTAACAGAGCCAACTCCCTTTGGACTAAGTGATCTGAGACAAAGTGTTGAAACACTCAAAGAGATTAATATTCCTTACGGAGTAATAATTAATCGTGCAGGTCTCGGCGATGACAGTGTCAAAAATTATATAAGTAAAGAAAATATTTCCATGCTGCTTGAGATCCCTTTTAATAAGAAAATTGCCGAATTGTACTCAAACGGGAAAATAGTATCTGAATTTATGCCATCATTAAGGGATGATCTTTTCAGGCTCCTGGAAAGACTTATTGAAGAATATGGAAATAGCAGTAATTAGCGGAAAAGGAGGTACAGGAAAATCAAGTATCAGTGCTGCCTTTGCAACACTTGACGGTGACGTGGTCCTTGCTGATTGTGATGTTGATGCAGCCAATCTTTATCTGCTCTTCAACCCTTCACATGAACAGGAGTTTGTTTACACAGCCGGGCACAAAGCTGTAATAGATTACAATTTATGCACCAATTGTCAGTTTTGCGTTGATTACTGCCGATTTGAAGCCATCTCGGTTACACATGAGAGGGTTGAAATATCAGATACCTCCTGCGACGGTTGTTTTTTATGTTCACGTATATGTCCTGAAAAAGCAATACACATGGTCGCAAATAATAGAAGCCGCATGTATTCAGGCACATTCCGCAATGGGAAAATGGTTTATGGCAGGCTGGCTCCGGGGGAAGAGAACAGCGGGAAACTTGTCAATATGGTCAGGGAACATGCAAAAAAAATTGCTTCAGATAATAAACTTGACACAATTATTCTTGATGGCCCTCCTGGTATAGGTTGCCCGGTAATATCAACAATAACAGGAATTGATAAGGTCATAATCGTTACTGAACCTACAATTTCAGGTCTGCACGATCTGATCAGGGCATTTGAAACAGTTATAAAGTTTAACCTCAGGCCTTCTGTGATCATAAATAAAGCAAACCTTAATACTCTGATGTCAGAACAGATAAAAAAATGGTGTGATGAAAAAAGCATTGAACTCAGCGGGGAACTACCTTTCGCATCTGAAATGACTGAAGCCATGGTTCTCGGAAAGAGCATAACAGAACTCTGGCCGGAGCATAACATCAGTATCGAAATAAAAAAAATATGGAATAAAATAATAAAACAATAAGTATATCAGATTAAAAAAATATTACCTTTATCAAAAATCGTGTTACTATGGCAGTCACCCGTTTCAGTGTGAGCCTCGAGAAAGAACTACTTGATGAGCTTGACCGGTTTACTGAAAATAATAATTTCTCAAACCGGTCGCAGGCTTTAAGGCATCTTATTGAAAAAAACATTGTTGAAGAGAAATGGCAGTGCAACAGGATAGTTGCCGGTGCTATAGTACTAATTTATGACCACCATAAAAAAGATATAAGTTCAATATCAAATGATATTCAGCACAATTACCACGACGTAATATTGTCCACACAACATTATCATCTTAGTCATGATATCTGCCTTGAAATAACTGCAGTAAAAGGAGAAGCAAACCGGCTGACTGAATTATCAGACAGATTGATAAGTATAAAAGGCATAAAGCATGGCAAGCTTGTCATGAGTAAAACAGATTAATTTTTTTGCATTGATAGTAACACTATTATAATAATTCGTAACACCATTAAGAATGAGAAAAATATTAACAATTATCCCGGTCCTGTTTCTGGCTCCTTTCTGCTTATTTTCGCAGGATGTGATACACTCTGTTCTGAAAGACACTATTAACCTCGATGAGGTGGTAATCACAGGTACCACTACAAAAGTAAACAGGGCAAATGTACCATTGGCTGTATCAGTGGTTAACAACCTGCAGATTGCCTCAAGCGGTGAAAGTAATGTCCTGCCGGTACTTAACGGACGTGTACCCGGATTGTTCGTCACTGAAAGAGGGATAATGGGTTTTGGTGTAGCTTCAAATGCAGCCGGACAGATATCAATCAGGGGTATTGGTGGAAGCCCGACCACAAGAGTTCTGATGCTCATCGACGGACATCCTCAGTATATGGGGCTTTTCGGGCACCCGCTTGCAGATTCGTATGTTGCTTCTGATGTTGAGCGGGTAGAGGTAATAAGAGGCCCTGCATCTATACTCTACGGGTCAAACGCAATGGGTGGAGTTATAAATATCATAACAAAAAAGCAGTCTCATGAAGGTCTTAATGCCAACGGGCATCTCATGTACGGATCGTACAACACACAAAAATATATGGCATCAGGCGGACTTAAGAAAAATAAGATATCTCTGTTTGCATCAATTAACCACGATCGGACAGACGGACACAGGCCAAATTCCGATTTCAGCATAACAAACGGATATCTTAAATTCGGATGGAATATCAGTGAGAATATCTCTGCAAATGCTGACTTAAGTCTGGCAGGATTTAAAGCAACCGATCCCGGACCTGACACCCTGAATGCGGTAAAAGGAAATACACTGGATATTATGAGAGGATACTGGTCTCTGTCCGTCGATAATAATTATACCTCTTACTCAGGATCTGCGAGGTTCTTTTACAATTTCGGAGAGCATAAAATCTCTGATGGATTTCATTCCACCGATGCCAACTATGGAATCAATATTTTTGAAGCCATCAAACTATTCCCGGGCAATACCCTTACTGCCGGGCTGGATTATCTTAATTATGGCGGATTTGCGGAGAATGAACTTGCAATGAACGGTCAGGGAATCGTCTTTACCGATACAACACTTTATGATGCCGGGCTTTACGGTTTCATGCAGCAAAGGATTCTTGAAAAGCTTACTCTTAATGCCGGCATAAGGTATCAGAAACATGAAGTTTATGGAGGAGAATGGATACCTTCGGGAGGATTTGCATTCAATATTACCGATAAAACTACATGGAAGACTTCCGTAGCCAAAGGATTCAGAAGCCCGACAATACAGGAACTGTTCATGTGGAATCACAACCCTAACCTGAGTCCTGAAAAAATATTAAACTATGAAACAGGATTAATCCAGTCATTTTATGATAAAAAGATCCGGCTTGAACTCACCGGTTTTATCGTTAAAGGTGACAACCTTATCGTAACTGTGCCATTACAGGGACTTCAAAATGCAGGTGAAGTAGCAAATAAAGGTATTGAGTTTTCAGCCAGTTCAGATATGATCCGGGATCTGTCCCTTAACCTGACTTATGCTTATATTGATATGAAAAAACCTGTATATGCTACACCAAAACACCATTTGTATCTGAGCGGGAATTACAGCCTGAAAAAGTTTCTGTTCAGTGCAAATGCAGAGTATATAAATGGACTCGACACTGATCCTACTGCAACTGAACGACTTGAGACATACACTCTTTTAAATGCAAGAATAACTTACCGGCCCCTGAAATATGCTGAATTTTTTCTGAGTGCTGAAAATATTCTCAACACCGAGTATGAAACCCTTAAGTTTTATCCAATGCCGGGAATCACGATCTTTGCAGGAATTAAACTAAAAATATAACATCATGTTCTCATCCCCTATGGTGCTGTTGAAAAAGTCCTCTGTGAAACTCTGTGCCTCCTCTGTGGAGCTCTGTGTAACAATAATTTAAGAACTTACACAGAGGGCACAAAGAAAGTACAGAGCCACACAGATAAAAATAAGGATGAAGCTCCGGTTTTTCCATAACCCCTTATAATACATTAAAAATGAAAAAGATTTTTTTTGCCATTTTTTTTATGACCCTTGCTTCCGGTATTTTTGCCAGTCCTCTTCATACAAAACTCAAACACAATATTATTATAGATACTGACTGTTCACCGGGTGACATAAGGGCAATAAGCATCCTGTTATCAAACCCCTCCGTTATAGTAAAAGCTATTATGATTTCTGAAGGGAAGCTATCCTCAGATGAAGGATTAAAGGTCGTTCAGAACACTCTTCATCAGCTTGATGCCGATACAATTCCCGTGGCAACCTGGAAGCAAAACTCTCTGAAGAAATATCTATCCCCGGCTGATACTCAGCTTACTGTGATTTGCCTTGGTCCGCTAACCGGTATCGGTAAAGAACTGGATGACAAAATATTTCGCAACAAGGTTGAAGAAATAATCTGGTATATTGATTCGGCTAATCCGCTTAAAGGCTTTAATTATGAGTACAATAAAGCCTCAGCTGACCGTCTTCTGAATTCAGGGATCAGGATTGATGCGATCTCAAATACCGGTGATTCCGGCACATTTTTCGATAACGATTTCCTTAATTTCTGCAGCAACTCAGGGACAAAACTGTCACAAGTAATATGCAGCACACTAAACGGTCTGAAGAATCATGGCTTATCTGAATCTGGCAGGCTTCTCCTCTCTGAAGAACTTGCAGCGTTATTCCTTGGGAATCATGAGCTGTTCGAATTATCTCCTCTTGTATCAAATCCCCGTATCAGGTACAACATGAACTATAGCTCCAAAGCTATCAAAGAGGTATTTAAAGACATGCTTGCAGGTAAATACAGATCAGGTCACTTCGTGGCATTATATGGATTCCCGGTTGATCCTGAATTATATGTATATGATGTACGGCAGATACTGGAACCAGCTATTTCAAAATATGGTATCGAAGAATGGAAGGCCTGTACCCTAACTGATGAATTCCATGGGCATCTTGGTGTGTTTTCAATTGTCGGAGCAAAAATGGGTATTCGAGCCAGGGAACATTTCGGAATAGGCACCGACCTTCTGGAAATAGGCTCTTATGCAGGATCCGTTGAACCTTTCAGTTGCATGAATGATGGCCTTCAGGTAAGTACCGGGGCTACTCTCGGACAGGGAAGTATTCATCTGATAAACGATACTATCGTAAAGCCCCAGGCAGTTTTTACTTACGGCAATCAATCAATCCTCATTAAACTTAAAGATGAATACCTGAAAGAACTTAAAGCAGTTATTGCTAAAGGAATTAAAAACTACGGCTTGCAGGATGAGGATTACTGGAACCTTGTCCGGCAAACCTCAATAAAATTCTGGCTCGAATGGGACAGAAACAAAATATTTGACCTGGAAATTCTTTAATAAAGGATTATTTATTAGACTTCAGGACTTCCAGTGTATTGTGATTTAATACCCTGTCTTTTACGACAAGTGGAGTAACCGGAGCCTTCGATTTGGCATTGAATATCATATCATGTCCAAGGCATAATCCCATCATAATATTTAGTTCCGTACCTTTTTGTTCAAGATATTTTGCCTGACCTGCAGGATTACATGATATGCCCTTATATCCAGGTACCAGGTCAGTAAATGGGACTCTGTCATACTTGCAATTTACCGAATCAACAATGAAACCTTCATTTAAAAGGATCTCAGAAAGTTGCTGAGCCTCCTTGTTGAAAACAGTACAGTTTGCTATACCGATTTTACTTATTCCGGCCTCTTTCGCATACTCAATTATCTCCTGAACTCTGTCCAGCCTGGAATCTAAAGAATCCTCTGCAATTTTCAATATCTCCCTGTCAAAATCGTTGTAAAGGCTGACAGAATTATTCTTTTCCATATTCTTTTCAGGATTCTAAATTTCTGATCTCAGAAGTCAGTTCCAGTGCTTTTCTATATACAGCACTTACCCCGCAGTATCTTTCCTCTGAAAGTGAAACAGCCTTCTGAAGTTTTTCCATAGGCAGGTCTTTTCCCTTAAATTCATATATAACATGCATCTTATAAAAATGTTTGGGATATTCATCGGTAAGATCACCCTCGACTATTACACTGAAACTCTCCACCTTCACTCTCATTTTATTCAGGATAGATATTACATCCATACCTGTACATCCTCCTAGTGCAGCCAGCATAAAGGGTTTTGGCCTGGGCCCCCTGTTCTCCCCTCCCACCGAAGGATCTGCATCAATCATTATTGTGTGGCCGCTGATTTCAGTTTCAAAAGCCATATTATTTAGCCATTTTGTTGTTACGCTGTCTTTTCCCATGTCTTTTATAGTTATATAATGTAAGTATAAATTTAAGAAAATATTATACTGTTTTTTTAATTTGTCCTAATAGATACTCTTTCGACTTAACACCTACAAACCGGGTTTGTTCCCTTCCGTTTTTGAAAAGTATCATAGTGGGTATATTTCTGACCTTGTATTTTTGTGCCAATACCTGATATCTTTCAATATCGACCTTTCCCACATGTGCATTACCAGACAATTCTCCGGCAATTTCATTAAGGACTGGTGCCATCATCCTGCATGGAGCGCACCAGGCAGCCCAGAAATCTACCAGTACAACCCGGCCTTTTATCTGATACTGAAAATTTTTGTCCGTCAGTGTAAGAATATTATGATGATCCTCCACGAGAGGGATATTCTTCATCCTGGCCCTGGCTGCGATATATAGAACCACCAGAAGGATTACAACTATGCCGATAATTACAATTGAAGTATGCATACTAAGCGGTTACAAGATTTTTATTTCTTATTTTAATGTCATTAAGATATCTGGAAGCAGCAAGAGCTGCTATTGTACCGTCACTTACAGCGGTTGTTACCTGTCGGTATTTCTTGGCAACACTGTCACCGGCAGCATATACTCCATCGATGCTTGTTTCCATGTCACCACCGGTTACTATCTCCCCCCATTTGTTCAGATCAACTTTACCCGTCAGGAATTCAGTGTTCGGAACATACCCGATGAAAATAAAAACACCACTGGTATTAAACCTGCTTATTTCACCGGTACTGAGATTTTTAATGTCAACACTTTCGAGCTTCTCGTTACCATGGAAAGCGATTATCGTCGATTCCATAACAAAATCGATCTTTGGATTCTGCCTGGCCTCTTCAACAGCATGCTCAAATGCCTGAAAATGGTCAAACTGATGGACAACAGTCACCTTACTCGCATATTTTGTAAGTGAGACAGCTTCTTCAAGTGCTGAATTTCCTCCCCCGACTGCAATTATCTCTTTCCCTGTAAAGAAATCACCATCACAGGTCGCACAGTATGAAATGCCTCTGCCTTTAAGAGACTCTTCGCCCGGAGCGCCAAGGGTACGGGATCTTCCGCCTGGTGAAAGGATAACAGCATTTGATGTATAAACCGAGCCGTCAGCGAGCATGACTTTTTTTATCTCTCCATCCAGTTCCAGATTACTTAAAGATATATTAGCACGAATATCGCAGCCAAAATTTTTTGCCTGCTTCTTCATTATATTTGAAAGCTGGTAACCGCTAATGCTTTCAACACCAGGGTAATTTGCGATCTCATGTGTAAGTACCATTTGTCCTCCTACAGTACCTTCATTTAAGATCAGTGTTCTGAATTTTGATCGCGACAGGTAGATTCCGGCAGTAAGACCTGCCGGCCCTGCCCCGATTATAATTGCATCGTAATGATCAGACAGGTTCATGATCAGGCTTTTACTTCAACGGAAAACTCTTTGTTCAGAATTGATGTTATCTGGTCTCTGTTCTGAATGCTTGAGGTAGCCTTCACAACCTTGCCATCTTTATAATAAATTGTGAAAGGTATACCCATAAACCCTCTCACTTCAGGGAGTGACCTGATGATATGTGATTCTGGATTATCAAATTCCATATCAAAGAACTTAACATGCTTATATTCATCTTCAAGCTCTTCTGCAATACCATAAACCGGAATACACATTGGCCCCATGCGCCCGCAGATTACCATTACATTTTCATTTTCGCTGATTGCTTTTGTTAGATCAGCAGCTGTTTCGAGGTGTTTTAAATTTGTGTACAACATAATATCAGATTTTTAAAATTATTGTCGCAAAATTAAGCTGCCTGCTGACGGATTAAAAGAAAATGGAACTGAAGTACTTTAATTTGCAGGTTGAATTATCATAACTTTTTTATTGATTTAGATTAACTTTGCAATCTTCTATTATAAAATTATTGAATGAGAACTATCCTGGAAACTGACAGTGATTTTATCTGCGATATACAGGCACCCTGTTTTCAGATGCTGTCACAGGAGGAAGTTGAACTTGTAAGAGCGAGCAAAACACAGGTGCTTTTCCGAAAGGGAGATAACCTTACAAAACAAGGCGCATTTGCATCGTATGTATTGTTTATTATAAATGGCCTTGCAAAACAATATCTCGAAGGTGATAGTATCAAGAATTTTAATCTGCGTATTATTAAACCAGGTGAGTTTGCAGGATTATCAGCAGTTTTTTCTGAGAATATTTTCAGCTATTCAACAGTTGCATTAACTGATTGCCAGGTGTTCCTCATCGAAAAAGATGTAATTGCAAATGTTACAAAACAAAATGGAACTTTCGCTTTCAACATAGTTAAGAGGTACTGCGAACAAAATAACAACCTGCTTAACACAGTGCGGAGCCTGATGTATAAACAGATGAACGGCAGGATGGCAGATACCTTGCTTTATTTAGACAGTCTGAAGTCTGAAAAGGAAGAGATATTTCATCTTCTCTCCCGCAAAGACCTTGCTGACTTCGCTGGTATAGCAATGGAAAGTGCCGTAAAGCTTCTTAAAACCTTTGAAAAAGAAGGCCTCATAGAAATGCATGACAGGAACATTACTGTTTTAAAACCTGATGTCCTTACCGATATAAGCAGAAGAGGATAGCAATCAAATTACTTATTACCAATTACTTAGATTTATCTCCTGATTTATCTGTAGTATTACTTGACTTTATCAGATAATATTCTTAAATTTGTTTATTCTTAAATAAGAATGATTCTTATTAAGTAATTATTATTTATGAATAAAGAAAAAATCGTAGAAGCTCTCAAGGGATGCGGATTAAAAGTAACTCCACAGCGTATAGCAGTATTTGAAGCAGTTATCAATCTGAACAATCACCCGACTGCAGAGCAGGTGACTGAATATATTAAACTGAATCATCCGAATATTGCTACCGGCACTGTTTATAAGACACTCGAGACACTTGTAAGATGTGGTATTATAAATAAGGTCAAAACCGACGCTGATGTTATGAGATATGATGCTGTGATTGAAAGGCATCATCATCTCTACTGTGCCGATTCTAATCGTATCGAAGATTTTGTTGATCCCCGGCTCGACAAAATTCTTGAGAAATACCTTAAAGAAAAGGAGATACCAGATTTTCAGATAGAGGATATCAAGCTTCAGATAGTTGGAAAATTTAAAAAGTAATCCCTTCTGTCTTTTAAGTTGTCAAATATAAACCAATACATTTCAGATATGGAAAACGACCAGAATAGAATAAGCAAATGCCCGGTTACAGGAGCAACCCGGAAACACAGTGTCGGAACCAGCGGCACAAAAAACCGTGACTGGTGGCCTGATCAGTTGAAATTAAACATTTTGCGACAACATTCTTCCCTGTCAAATCCCATGGATAAAGGATTTAACTATGCTGAGGAATTCAGGAGTCTCGATCTGGGAGCATTGAAAAAAGACCTTCATAAGCTAATGACTGACTCCAAGGAGTGGTGGCCTGCCGATTTTGGACATTATGGACCTTTATTCATACGTATGGCCTGGCACAGTGCCGGAACTTATCGTACAGGAGATGGTCGCGGAGGTGCAGGAGCAGGACAACAACGCTTTGCCCCGCTTAACAGCTGGCCTGATAATGTTAACCTCGATAAGGCACGAAGGCTGCTCTGGCCCATTAAGCAAAAATATGGCCGCAAAATATCCTGGGCTGACCTTATGATACTTGCCGGCAATGTAGCTTTGGAATCGATGGGATTTAAGACATTTGGATTTGCCGGTGGCCGTGAAGATGTATGGGAGCCGGAAGAAGATATTTTCTGGGGTTCTGAAACCAAATGGCTTGAAAAAGACAAGCGTTACTCAGGTGAAAATGACCTCGACAATCCTCTTGCTGCCGTTCAGATGGGTTTGATTTATGTTAATCCGGAAGGTCCTGGCGGAAATCCTGATCCGCTGGCAGCGGCTAAGGATATTCGCGAAACATTTGCGCGCATGGCCATGAACGATGAAGAAACCGTAGCACTTATTGCAGGAGGACATACCTTTGGTAAAACCCATGGAGCTGGCGATACGGCACACGTTGGTCCGGAACCCGAAGCTGCCTGTATGGAAGAACAGGGCCTGGGCTGGAAAAGCAGTTTTGGATCAGGCAAAGGAGGTGATACTATCACCAGCGGACTGGAAGTCACATGGACACAGACCCCTGCCAAATGGAACTATTACTTCTTTGAGAACCTGTTTAAATATGACTGGGAGCTTACAAAAAGCCCGGCAGGTGCCCATCAGTGGGTAGCAAAGAATGCGGGTGATATTGTTCCCGATGCCCACGATGCAACTAAAAAGCATCCGCCAGCAATGCTTACTACCGATCTCTCCCTGCGCTTCGATCCGGTATATGAAAAAATATCGAGGCGTTTTTACGAACATCCGCTTGAATTTGCTGATGCATTTGCCCGTGCCTGGTTCAAGCTTACACACCGTGATATGGGACCAAGAGCGCGATATCTGGGGACTGAAGTACCCACAGAGGAACTTATCTGGCAGGATCCGATACCTGCAGTGAATCATACTCTGGTTGATGAAAAAGATATTGCCGCACTAAAAGCTAAAATATTAAATTCCGGTTTACCGGTATCACAACTGGTATCTGCGGCATGGGCTTCTGCCTCAACATTCCGGGGATCAGACAAACGTGGCGGAGCAAATGGTGCACGTATTCGCCTTGCCCCGCAAAAAGACTGGGCAGTCAACAACCCTACGCAACTTAAAAAGGTACTGGAAAAGCTGGAAGGTATTATGAATGAATTCAACAGTTCCCGGCATGACGGGAAAAAAGTATCACTCGCTGATTTGGTAGTTCTTGCTGGTTGTGCGGGCATTGAAAAAGCTGCAAAGGATGCAGGGTTTGAAATAATAGTTCCTTTTACTCCCGGACGAATGGATGCAACACAGGAACAAACCGATGCAGAATCTTTTGCAGTACTGCAGCCGGTAGCCGATGGCTTCCGTAACTATCTGAAAACAAGATATTCAATATCAACCGAAGAATTACTGGTAGACAAAGCACAATTGCTGACACTTACTGCCCCCGAAATGACAGTTCTGGTTGGAGGGATGCGTGTGCTTAATACTAACTTTGACAACTCTGCATATGGAGTTTTCACAAACCGACCCGGAGTTCTTACGAACGATTTCTTTGTCAACCTTCTCGACATGAATACCACCTGGACACCAACATCAGACACCGGGGAGACATTTGAAGGAAAAGACCGTAAAACGGGTGCAATAAAATGGACTGGAACCCGCGCAGATCTCATCTTCGGTTCAAACTCAGAACTAAGAGCCATTTCCGAAGTATACGGTAGTGCTGATGCAAAAGAAAAGTTTGTTACTGATTTTGTGGCAGCCTGGAATAAGGTAATGAACCTCGATCGCTTTGATCTGGGCTAAAACTAATAGTGCGGATGTTGAAAAAGTTAAAATCCAATAACCGCAAAGAGCTCAAAGGCTAAAATGCAGAGTTCGCAAAGGCATTATTATCAAAACTTAATCTTTGCGTTCTTTGTGAAAGCTCCGCGTCCTTAGCGGTTAAAAAATACTTATTAAACTATCCTCTTAAGAAAAAATGGGCTTTAGCTTTAGAATTAATAATAATCGATAAATTTTAACTCTATGGGACAAAAAGGAAGATCAATAGTAAAAATGGATGTTGATGAACTCATCAACTTGCTAAACAAAGCATTATCAGACGAATGGCTGGCTTATTACCAGTACTGGATTGGCGCCAAGGTAGTAAAAGGGCCGATGAAAGATGCAGTTATTGCTGAACTTACGCTGCATGCAACAGAAGAGCTGGGACATGCCGAATTACTGGCAACAAGGATCATCCAGCTCGGTGGTACCCCTGTTCTTTCACCCGATGAATGGTCAAGACTCACTAATTGCGGGTATGACATCCCTTCCGATCCGTATGTGGAAGAGATACTCGAACAGAATATTAAAGGAGAACAGTGTGCCATAAAGGTATACAGCGGATTATTGGATATCACACGCGAAGGTGATCCGGTGACCTATAATATTATCCTGCAGATTCTGTCTGATGAAGTAGAACATGAGGAAGACCTTTCTTCTTTAAAAGAAGACCTTGACCTTATGCTGGAAAGACGAAGGTAAAAATGAAAAATACAAACACAAAACTATAAATTAAAAACAAAGAATCATGGAAGAAAACAAAATCACACCTATGCCGAGAATTGGCGACAAAGCTCCTGAATTTAAAGCTGTTACAACTCAGGGCAATATTAATTTCCCGGCAGATTATTCCGGAAACTGGGTGATCCTTTTTAGTCATCCTGCTGACTTCACTCCAGTATGTACATCTGAATTCATGACTTTTGCAAGCATGGAAAGTCGTTTTGAAGAAGCCGGATGCAAACTTGTCGGACTTTCGGTTGACGGACTGTACAGTCATATTGCATGGCTGCGAACCATCAAGGAGAAAATTGAGTACAAGGGAATGAAGGATGTTGAGGTGAAATTCCCTCTCATCGAGGACATCACAATGGAGGTTGCACACCTTTATGGTATGCTTCAGCCTGGTGAAAGTTCCACAAAGGCTGTAAGAGCTGTATTTTTCATTGACCCTAAAGGTATTATCAGGGCAATAATTTATTATCCTTTGAGTTTGGGACGCAATTTTGAAGAACTGTACCGTGCTCTTATAGCAATGAAGACTGCTGATGAATTTTCAATTGCCACACCAGCTGACTGGCAGCCAGGAGACGATGTTATTGTACCTCCGGCAGGCTCATGCGGTGTAGCAAAAGACCGCATGGAAGGTAAAGAGGAAATGAAATGCTATGACTGGTTCTTCTGTACTAAAAAGCTCGAAAAAGATAAAGTGATGAAGGCAGTGCTTAAGAAATAGTTAAAAAATACTAAAAGTCTGTAAGGTGGCATTTACTGCCACCTTTTTTATTGGTTTTTTGTCAGAGAATAATGAATAATAAACATATATTTGTTTTTAGTCTCAATATCTCAGATAAAAAAGATGCTGAATAAGAGGTCAGATAAAATATGCAGATTCTCCCTGCTGGTGATTTTTCTGCTGTTTATGGGGAGTACACTGTTCTTTAACCATACTCACGTTTCTGACTCCAATATTATAGTTCACTCCCACCCCTTCAAGCCTGACAATGATGGGAAACCAAGGCATAATCATAACAATTACAGTTATATACTGATCCATGTTCTCAACAATTTTATAACAAATACAACATCCCCCGTAATAATAGCATCACTGTTCCTTTTCCTTGCAGGTGAGATGCTGCAGAAATTGAATGTATTTCATCATCCAGGTATTAGGATCATTCAAAATCCTCAAAGGGGACCTCCTTCATTAATGATCCTGGACTAGCATCAGACAGAATCTGATAAATCTGTTAGTTATTTCGTAAACAACAGCAACTGAATCAATCACTTTTGAGTCATAAAAATTTATGAATAAAATCATAGTAATTACCTTCTTGGTAATTGTTACATCCTGTTATAATTCACAAAACAAAGAACCTGAAACACCATCATATAACAGTGGCAAACAGCGACGGGAACAGCATCGAAATCGTTTCAGAGGAAATCGGCCCGATCCTGTAATACGGGATATTGAATACAGGGGAGATACCGTTTTTGTACCAGGAGGATCTCCTGTCGGCAGAAAACTTGGGCTGATGAAGATACAACCTGAAGATTACGATGCCCATTTTGTAACCACAGGTGTTGTAAAACCTCTTTCAGGCCACATTGCTCATGTAACAACACCATTCGATGGCAGGGTAATAAAATCATTTGTCAGCCTGGGTGAAAAAGTGGAAGCAGGAACCCCTTTGTTTGAGGTCAATTCAACAGATTATCTTGAGACTGTCAGGACCTGTATCCAGGCGCGTCGTCAGCGGGAACTCGCAGAAAAGAATTATCTCAGGAAAAAAGAGCTACTTGATTCAGGAGTTAGTTCAGGAAAAGAATTTGATGAAGCAAAGCTCGAACTGGACCTTGCTGAAAAGGAGTGCGAGAAGACTATAGCAATTCTCAGAATTTATAATATAGATCCTGCAGAGGCAGATATGGCAAAGCCCCTGATTATAAGATCACCCATAGCAGGTGAAATTGTACAAACAGATATTATTGTAGGCCAGTACATAAAATCTGATGATGATCCGATTGTTACAGTTGCTGATCTTGATAAGATATGGGTAATAGCCCGCGTTAAGGAGAAAGATCTGGGGACAATAACTCTCAGGGACAGTGCTGAAGTTCTTACAGAAACATATCCTGAAAGGCCTATTAAGGGTATTGTGAATTACATTGGGAACATAATGGATGAACAAACCCGTTCAGTGGAAGTCTATCTCGAATGTGATAATAAGAACAGGATCCTTAAGCCCGGAATGTTCATAACAACAAAATTATACAGGCAAATCAGCAATGCTGTTATAATACCCTCGAGTGCCTTACTGCAGGATGACGGGCAAAACAGTGTCTTTAGAAAAACAGGAGATGAACTCTATGTTAAGGAAAGAGTGGAAGCAGAAACTGTCGGGGAAGGAAAAGTGATAATCAGGGCAGGGCTGCATGAAGGTGATTATGTTGTTACAGAAGGGGCAATTTATCTTCGTTGAAATCATCAGATATTATGGAAAGACTATTCAGAATTTTTATCCACAGAAGACTGTTGATTGCAACCTGTTTTGTTTTAATCTCAGCTATTGGCATATATTCCTGGTCCAGGCTTCCGATTGATGCATATCCCGATATTGCAGACGTAACAGTCCAGGTAGTTACACAGGTTTCAGGTCTCGCAGCAGAAGAAATTGAACAACAGATAACAATCCCACTCGAACGGGAATTAAACGGATTACCTGGTCTGGTAACGATGAGAAGCAAGAACCTGTTCAGCATTTCTGCCATTTTACTTGTTTTCAGGGATGGGACTGATGATTACTGGGCCAGGCAAAGGGTGCAGGAAAGGATAAACAGTCTCGAACTTCCTTTTGATGCTGTCCCGGAACTTAACCCGCTAACATCTCCAACTGGTGAGGTATGTCGTTATATTATCGAAAGCAAAAAACTCAGTCTGCGCGAGCTTACCGATCTCCAGAAATGGGTTATAATACCTAAGCTTAAGCAGATCACCGGGGTTGCTGATGTTCAGAATTTCGGAGGTATAACCACACAATATCAGATTGAGATAGACCCAAAAAAACTGGAGAAATATGATATCCCCTTAAGCATTGTCATTGAAAGTATATCGAGAAATAATGCCAATGCTGGCGGCAGTATGGTCGACCGCGGCGACCTTACTTACATTATCAGAGGTGTTGGTTTGATAAAGGACCTCGAGGATATGGGTAAGATTGTCGTAAAAACCTCCGAAGGAATGCCTGTTTATCTTAACGACCTGGGGGCACTTAAATACGGAAATTTTGAAAGAAAGGGAATTTTTGGGTTCACTGACCGTGAAAGGGACTACAGTGAAAGTGTACAGGGAATTGTTCAGCTTCTCCGGTATGAAAATCCGTCCCAGATACTTGAGGAGGTTCATAAAACCATAGATGAACTCAATGAGAAGATCCTTCCTGAAGATGTTAATATTCATATCTTCCTCGACAGGACACATCTTGTAAATGCAACTCTGAATACAGTATCGCATACACTGTTTTTTGGAATGTTACTTGTTATCGGGGTACTGATTATTTTTCTTGGAAGCTGGCGCAGTGCATTGGTTATTGCCATAACAATACCACTATCACTGCTTATTGCATTCATTTTCATGTACTTTACCAAAATACAGGCTAATCTTCTCTCGCTGGGGGCAATAGATTTCGGTATCATCATTGAAGGCTCAATAGTAATGCTCGAGACAATTCTTCAGAAGAGAGAACAGGATCCAAGGGTGGAACTTCATCCTGAAAATATTATTGGCCGCTGCGTTGAGATGGGAAAGCCAATCTTTTTCTCAATGATAATAATCATTATGGCATATCTGCCACTTTTCACCTTCGAAAGGATTGAGAAAAAAATGTTCTCTCCCATGGCATATACCGTTGGATTCGCAATAATCGGAGCGCTGGCTGTTGCCCTGATGCTGATGCCTGGTCTGGCATTTCAGATATACCGTAAACCACAAAAAGTTTATCATAACAAGTGGCTTGAGAAGCTTACCAGATCGTACCGGCGTATAACAGACAAAATTCTTGAAAAGCCGCGGAAAGTGTTTGCTCCAATGGCTGCTATTCTGGTAGCAACTATAATACTATCATTTACAGTTGGTAAAGACTTTCTTCCTACTCTCGATGAAGGATCTCTCTGGCTTCAGGTTCAGATGCCTCCCGGTGTGACACTTGAAAAATCACAGTCACTGGCTGATACCCTGAGAAACCATATCATGAAATATAAGGAGGTAAGTTATGTTATGACCCAGGTAGGGAGGGATGATGAAGGTACTGATCCGTTCTCGACCTCACATGCCGAATGCGGTGTAGGGCTGATTCCATATAAAGAGTGGGAAAGAGGTAAAAGAAAATCTGATCTTATTGAAGAACTATCAGCTGACCTTTCACAAATGCCTGGTTGTACTGTTGGGTTCTCACAGCCGATAATCGACATGGTAATGGACCAGATAGCCGGATCTCACAGTGATCTTGCAATTAAAATTTTCGGAGAAGATCAGGCTGAAGCCAGGAGAATCGCTGATGAGATAGTAAATACAATATCAGGTATTGAGGGAGCAGGTGATGTAAGCATTGAACAGGAGCCGCCTCTGCCACAGCTTCAAATAGAAGCAAACAGGGATAAAATAGCACTGTACGGTTTGAATGTTGCTGATGTATCAGAACTTATTGAAGTTGCCATAGGAGGCAAAGCCGTTTCCCAGATCTTCATCGGAAATAAGGTTTATGATGTAATCTGCAGATATAATGTGGAATCACGTGATTCGCCTGAAAAGATCGGATCACTGCTCCTCACTTCTGCCAGTGGAGCAAGGATCCCTCTTTCCCAGATTGCTGACATAAAAACTACAAATGGCCCTGGAATTATCAACAGGGAGGAGAATAAGAGGTTTCTGACTGTAAGGATCAATATGCGCGACCGGGATATTACATCCTTCCTGAATGAAGCTAGTGAAGCAATAGAAAAGAATATAACATATAACCATCATGACTTTTTGCTCAAATGGAGCGGTCAGTTCGATAATCAGAAAAGAGCTTTTGCAAGACTGATTCTTATTGTTCCTCTGTCACTTGCCCTTATGTTTCTTCTTTTATTCTGGAGCTTTGGTAATTTCAGGCAGGCATGGCTGCAGATTGCACTTTTACCGCTTTCCGTCTTTGGTGGAATGGTGGCCCTGAATATAAGCGGAATGACTTTTAATGTCTCATCTGCCGTAGGATTCATTGCCCTATTTGGCATTTTTATCATGAACGGAGTATTGATGATATCTCATATCAACTACCTCAGAAACCAGGGTGAACTACTGAAAGAATCAGTTATTAAAGGATCTGTACACAGATTCCGTCAGATACTTATTACTTCAGCAGTAGCTATCCTGGGACTTGTCCCTGCTTCCTTATCTACAAACATAGGATCAGACGTTCAAAGACCTCTGGCAACAGTAATTGTTTATGGCCTTGCTTTTGGTACCCTGATAACACTTTTTGCACTTCCTGCTCTTTATTATATGCTTGAGAAGTGGCATGAGAGAAGCGAAAACGCAGAAAACCTTATTCAAAGAAGATGAACAGAAATAAACTGATTTTACTGATATCCTGTTTCTATTTCATTATTTGTGAATTTATTACTTTTCCCCAGAAAGAGTCTGAATTCAACATCATCCCAATATCCCTCGATGAGTATCTTGCAAATGTTGCCAAAGGAAACCTGGGCTATATTGCTGCCGGTTTCAATGTAAGTATTGCAGAAGCGGAATTTCAGGCTGCAAAAGTATTTCCTGATCCGGAATTAGCTATTGCCTATACCAACAATGAAGACAGAACGATGCAAATGGGTCAGTCATACGATGCCGGTCTCAGCTATTCCGTTAACCTGGGCAACAGCAGAAAGGCAGGCCTCGCGATGGCGGCCACACAAACTGATCTTTCCAGACTTCTCCTTGAACAATATTTCAGGAATCTCAGGGCCGATGCGGCAAAAAGTTACTTTACTGCAGTAAGAAACAGGCTGATAAACAAACTACAAATTGACACTTATGATCAGTTAAGAAATATGGCTGATGCCGACAGTATAAGGCTGAAGACAGGTGAGGCAACCGAGCTGAATGCCATTCAGACAGCTCTTGAAGCAAAACTGCAGTTTCATAATGTCCTGCAGAGCAAAGCCGATATGAATAATTCCCTTATTAATATGGTAATCCTTCAGGGCAAAGCACTCAGTGACACTCTGTTTGATCCTTCGGGCGATTTCCCGCAACAAACAAGAGAGTTTCTGATAGCAGATTTACTGACCCTCGCTATTGAATCAAGAAGTGATATTTTAATAGCTGCAAAGAACAGGGAACTGAACGAAAAATCCCTGCGCCTCCTGAAAGCTGATCGTGCCTTTGAATTCAATATTGAAGCCGGGTATTCATATAATTCAATAGTCAATAATGTAATAGCACCGGCTCCGGCACATAATTCTTTAAGTGCAGGATTAATTATTCCTTTAAAATTTTCAAACCTTAATAAAGGATCTTTGCATGCTGCCGAATATGCAATATCACAGAGTAATATTAATTCCAGAGAGGTTGAATTGCAGATATACTCTGAAGTTTTACAGGCATACAACAATTTTATTACATCCAGGCAGAAAGTTGATTCATTCAGTCAGCAGCTTATTGAGAATGCAGAAAAGATTCTCAGAGGCCGCATACATGCCTACCGCGCAGGAGAAAGCGGACTTGTTGACGTCCTTAATGCCAGAAAGATGTATACTGATATCATGACTAGTCAGATCGAATCACTTTTTGAGTATACAACTGCCTTAATTGAACTTGAGAGAGCTGCCGGCATCTGGGACATTACTGAATAATATCAGGCTTATATTAGTATGATTTAAGAACTAAAAGATATAAATTTGTAGCTTACCAATCCTGAACTAAAACTTAATATGATGAGAAGAATAAGCTTAATAATTCTGACAATGCTACTGGTTGTTTCATGTAACCAGCCAGCAGCTAAGGCTCCTGAATCAACTGCAGGAACCATGGTCTCGGGACGTGATGGGGTTTTCATCCATATTACCCAGTGCTACGACGATCCGCACAGAGTACTTATGCCTCTTAAAATGGCTCTGATGATGTCAGATGACAAAGATGTAATTGTTTACCTCGATATTCACGCGGTTCAGTTCCTGGCAAAAGACTCACAGGATATAAATTTTGCCGATTTTGAATCTGCACATACCTATATTAAAAAGCTCTCGGAAAAAGGCGTCGGCGTTTATGCCTGTCCCACATGCATGAAGATTGCCGGAATAGCTCCCGAAGACCTGATACAGGGAGTCCAGGTGGCTCAGAAAGATAAATTCTTCAACTTCACTAAGGGAAGAATCATTACTCTTGATTATTAAACTCTCAAAATAAAAATGAGTGAATTCGATATTAAGGCAGCTGAATGGGATAAGAACCAGATGCACTGGGACCGTTCAGCTACCATAGCAGAGGAGATCAGAAAACATATTCCATTAAAGCAATGGTTCAAAGCCATGGAATACGGAGCAGGTACAGGTATCCTGAGCTTCATACTGAAAGATCATTTAAATGAAATACTTCTGCTTGACAACTCATCGGGCATGATTGAACAGGCTGATGAGAAGATCCGTGCAACAGGTACTAAAAACATAAGAACCAGGCTTTTCGATCTTGAGCATTCTGATCTTGACGGTGAAAAGTTCGACCTTATTTACACCCTCATGGTTCTCCATCATGTTGATGATGTGGCCTCAATTATCAAACGTTTCAGAAAACTACTGAACCCCGGAGGCTTCCTGGCTATTGCTGATCTTTATGAAGAAGACGGATCATTTCATGGAAGGGATTTTACCGGACATAAAGGATTTAATCCCGATAAGCTCGCTTCACTTGTGTCAGAGTCAGGCTTCCTGGATATTATGCACAGGAAATGTTACACAATAAGTCGAAAAACAGAAGAAAATGAAATAAAAGAATTTGATGTCTTCCTTCTTACTGCAGCAATTTCCTGAAGAAAATTAATTTTTATTAAAATAGATAAATTATGAAAAAGTTATCCTTACTATTATTATCCACATTGATTCTATGTTTCTTTTATCCCTCATCTGCCCAGACCATAACCAAAGAGGAAATGATATTCCTGACATCTGAATGGAAAGGGGAGCGCTTTCCTGACGGACGCCCGAAAATCTCAGATGACCTGATAGCAAGAGCAAAAAATATTGGTATTGAAGAAGCCTGGCAGATCCTTAATAATGAAGGATATAAATGTCAGTTTGAAGGTAACTGGAAAATGATACATGATGATGTTCCCGTTATTGGAAGGGCTGTTACAGCGACATTTATTCCAACCCGTCCTGATCTTGAAAAAAATATCAAGGAGAGGGGATGGAAGAATGGTTATGTTGGAGCAACAAATGCATGGCCAATCTCAATATTGCAGAAAGGTGATGTCTATGTTGCCAGCTGTTTCGGAAAAGTAAATGGCGGAACAATGATAGGCGATAACCTTGGTACTTCAATCTATACTAAAACAGGTAATGGTGTAATATTTGATGCAGCTGCACGCGATCTGACAGGACTTCAAAAGATTGAGGGATTCAATGCTTATGTACGTGATTTCCATCCTTCATTCCTTATTGATGTGGTCTTAAGCGGGTTAAATACACCAACACGGATCGGGGGTGCAGTTGTCTTACCAGGAGATCTGGTACTTACCGACAGGGAGGGAGTTTTGTTTATCCCCGCACACATGGCTGAAAAAGTAATAGCTACTGCAGAATTCATCAATCTCAGGGATAAATACAGCAAAACAGTGCTTAAATCAGGGAAATTTACTGCAGGTCAGATAGATGCTGAATGGACAAATGAGATCAGGGAAGACTTTCTCAAATGGCTGGGCAATAATCCGTCACTCGGTAAGATGACAAGGGCTGAACTGGATGAATTTATGAGTAAAAGAACCTGGTAGCTTTTTTAACAATACTCCGGCGATCGGGCTGAACATTAAAATAAAATATTTGTTAATGTATGTGTTGACTGCTTAAGTAGTCAACACATTTTTTATAGGAATACATATGGAAATTACTTTTGAAGGAGGCAAAGTGGTGACTGCTCTTTATAACGGGCATGCAATAAGAACTGATCAGCCTCTTGACAACGGCGGAGCGAACTCTGCTCCCGCTCCTTTTGATCTGTATCTCGCCTCGATAGCTACCTGTGCAGGTATTTATATCAAATCATTCTGCGATAAAAGAGATATATCAACAGAAAAAATAAGAGTATCTCAGAATGTTGTATGGGATGAATCAACTGACTTGCCGGGGGAAATAACCATTGAGATAAAACTTCCTCCGGATTTCCCCGAAAGATACAGGGAATCTGTAATAAACGCCGCTGAATTATGCAAGGTAAAGAAGTCCATTGCAAAACCTCCAAAGTTTAATATAATAACTTCATAAACATTTATACTATGAAAATAGCTGTTCCTGTAGCAAATGACAACCGGGTTGTCGATCATTATGGACATTGTAAATCATACAATGTTTTCACAATCTCAGATAACAATGAGATCAGGGAAATTAAAGAAATCACGAAAGACGGATCATCTGAAGGATGCGGATGTAAGTCTGATATCAGCTCAAGGCTGGCAGAAGATGGTGTAAAAATTATGCTTGCTGCCGGAATCGGCGGAGGGGCTGTAAATTCACTTAATAACTACGGAATCTCTGTAATAAGAGGTTTGTCAGGAGATTCAACAGAGCTTGTAAAGCTCTATCTTAAGGGATCTGTTTTAGACAAAGGCAGCAGTTGCAGTAAGCATCAGGCTCCTAAAGACCTTAAACTCCAGGTACAATACCATAAACATGATCACGGACACGATCATAAATGCGGCCATTCGTGTGGCTGCAATTAATAAAATAAGAAGGCTGTTTTTTAAGTCAACCACCTCCCCCCTGGCTGACGTCAGGGGTACTCCTCCTTCAAAAGGAGAAGAAAGTTAATTAACTATCTATCAGAAATTTCCCCTCCTTTTCAAGGAGGGGTGGCCCCGATTTATCGTGGACGGGGTGGTTAACTTGCCATTTAAGGCGACCTCTTCTTTACTCTTTCTTCTTTGTACTTAATCCAAACGGAAGATACAAAGGACAAAAACTCAGTAAACTTGTTACAACGAATATTGCCGACAAAGCAAGCAGTATTATCGCAACTGTTCCTGAAATGATATTGGTCAGCCAAAGCACAACCACAACAACAGCTATCAGTATCCTGATCACCTTGTCAATAGTACCCATGTTCTTTTTCATAACTTGTATTTTATTAATTAAAACCCTCTAATCGAGATCTTTTGCAATTGCCATTGCAGCAATCGTTCCGTCAGCGACCGCAGTGGTTATCTGCCTGTATTTTTTACTTATCACATCACCAACGGCATAAACACCCGGTACACTGGTCCTCATTTCATCATCAGTTTTTATGTAACCCCACTGGTCGAGATCCAGCTTATCCCTGAAAAGACCTATATTTGGTTTCATTCCGATAAAAATGAAGACTCCATCACTAAACAGTTTCTGACGTACTTTTGTTTTAACATTTTCAATTTCAGTTATAATTTTATCTCCCTCACGCGAAAAAGACCTTGGTTCATTTTCATACAGAATATTAATCTTGGGATTTTTAAAGATCTTATCCTGAGCTTTTTTATTTGCAGTAAGCTTATCTAACTGATGAACAATTGTAAGTTTTGAAGCAAAACGTGTAAGATATTCTGACTCCTCTACTGCTGAATTACCTCCTCCTATAACCACGACCTCCTTACCATCCATATATTTTCCGTCACACGTGGCACAATAAGATATTCCCTTCCCTTTCAACTCTTTTTCACCAGGGGCTCCTGTAAGATTAGGTGTTGTCCCAGTTCCTATAATAATTCTTTTGGCTTTAACAGTCTCATATTCATCAATTAATACCTCTTTCCTGCCGAGATCAACACTGGTTATATCAACAGCAACCTTATAAACAGTCCCGCACATCCGGGTCTGCTCGCTCATATTATGCGAGAGCATATAACCTGCCTGTGGTTCAATGAATCCCGGGTAATTTGACACTTCATGCGTTGTTGACACATGCCCCCCGGGCAGTGAAGGATCTATCAGCACAGTGTTTATTTTGGACTGGCAGAGATAAAGCCCTGCAGTAAGTCCTCCGGGACCGGCACCAAGTATAATTACATCAAACTCCGAGACAGATGGTTTTATCTTTGATTTAATTTCGTTTACCCTGTCAGCAGGGAGCATACTGTCGAGGTTGTTAATTATCTCACTTCGCTTGATGCCGCCTCCCAGCCTCCCGGCAACCTCTCTTCCTTTATCAAAAAACAACAGGGTAGGTGATGACTTAACTCCAAGTTTTTCAGCCAGTTCGCGATTTTGCTGTCTGAATATTTTGATGAACTTGATATCCTTGCCATATAAACCGGCAAGATTTTCAAATTTTGATGCAAGAGCTTCACAGGGAGGACATTCAGTGGAGTAAAAATCCAGAATGACCTTTTCTCCGTTAATCACTTCTGATTCAAATTCTGATGCATTAATCTCTTTCATAGTATATTAATAAAATGATTTAAAACATATTTAACCACAGAGGGCACTAAGATTTCACTGAGGTCACAGAGTCATAAATAAAATGAATCTTTGTGCTCTTTGTGTTCTTCCTCTGTGAACTTTGTGGTTAATGGATTTCATTGTTTTCTATGTATGCTGCAAATCCCAGCTCCAGCAACTCCTTAACAGGCCGGCAGTCTGCTGAACAAACCGTCCCTGTCCTGTTTTTGGCAACAGAACCACATCCTCCACCACAGGCCAGCTGCAGTGAGCATGACCTGCATTCTTTAATTGAAGTAACGTCTCTTTCCTCCCAATCCATCACCAGATCTTCCTTAAGACTGACTTCCGGGAAAAATGTACCCAGCGACTCATCCTTTTTCCCGACTGTAGCAGTACAGGAATAGATATTGCCGGTATAATCAAACGCCCATTCAGTTTTACAGGCAGGACAGGAATCGAACAGAGGATCTGGAAGCTCCCCGTTTTCCCATAAAAATTTGGAAACAGAATAGGAAGGTTTATAGAAATCGATGATATGCTGATTATCCTGTATTAACTTATATAAATGTTCATAAAGTGAAATCCTGTCAAAAAGCTTATCGGGGGCTGACTGACAATGATGAAGTTCGTAGTTTCTTCCTATCTGTGTCTTGAACAAAGGATTACGCGTCCATCCCTTCTCAATTGCAAATCCCGCAAGTTCAGGCAGATTTTGTATATTTTCCCTGTCAACAACTATCCTTAGATTAATATCAATCCCTGCTTCAAGGCAGTCATCAATCCCGTTTACGATCTTATCAAATGTTTCTCCTCCTCCTTTTAAGAAACGCCTTGCATTGTGAACCTGACCTGTACCATCAAGAGTCACCTGTACCTCTCTTATCCTTCCCTTCTGAAGTATATCACAGTATTCTTCAAGAAAGTAACCATTGGTTACAAAGCTCAGCTCAAGCCCTGATTCATTTGCTTTTGAAATAATATATGAGATGAGTTCCTTTTGTCTTTTGCTTCCCAGAAGAGGTTCGCCGCCAAAAACAGTTATGTATTTTTTCCTGCTGGCAAAATTCCCTTTTACATAATTAAAAAAAGCATCTATTATCTCACTGCTCAGTTCCTGATGAGGATTGTTGTACTGATCCTGGTAGCAATAAGTGCATGCGAAGTTGCAACTGTAGTTTGTTACAAAGAAAATCTGTATCTCATCATTATCGCGGGAGTCAATAAAATCCAGATAACGTCTTCGGTAGAGGTGTTCTTCCTCAGCCTCGTCTGCCAGATACCCCTTCTCTGCCAGCTCATCGGCAAACTCACCGGTATCAGCCATTGATCCGGCTCTGAGGGCTTCAACCTTTTTTGCTTCTTCGTGACTCAGAATATCAGCACTTCCTGTAAGAAGGTTAATGATGAAATGATTTTCCGAATCCCTGATCCTGGAAAAAATATTGTACCTTGAGTAAATCATTCATTGTCAATCGTGACAGCCGGCAACTGTTTTTGATGTTTTGGCGCAGCACTGCGCAACTTTCACATTACTCTTCTTCGCTTTCTTTTTTATTACACTTTTCATATCAGCTCGTTATTTTACAAGAAGTATCTCATTTACAGCTTTTACCAGGCTCGCTTTCGGCAATGCTCCCATGGATAACCTGGGTTGTCCCTCGGCAGGAATGAATAACAAAGTAGGTAACCCTGTTATCCCGATGCTCTGCGACAAAGCCTTTTCTTTCTCAGTATCTACCTTATATACAACAATCTTTCCTGCATACTCCTTAGCCAATTCATCAACCAGTGGTGAAAGCTGGCGACATGGAGCACACCAGTCTGCATAAAAATCAATTATTGCAGGCAAAGATCCTTCATATTTCCATTCTTTATTGTCTTCATAATTGAAAACCAGCTTCTTGAATGACTCATTTGTGAGCATTATAACTGCACTTTCACCGCTTACTTTCGATGGATCTGAAGCCGGATTTTCCGACTTACAATTTATAAAAAAGAGCGAAAAAATCATTATAGAAAACAAAACTTTCTTTTTCATCTCAACATCATTTTTAATTCTTATTATCAACTCTCTTACAACCACATGACGATTTTATACCTGCAACTGTCCAGCTTGAAACCTTTATTTTACCTTTTTCATAGGGCTGCGATTCTTCAATGATCCTGATATCACTGAATCCAGCCTCCTTTAGCTGGTTCAGGTATTCATTACGGGTAACAGAACCAGCCCAGCATTCGGAAACAGCAACAGGATCATTCCTGTATTCCTCCGGCACAGGCTCGGAAGCATAAATATCACTTACTACAAATCTGCCTCCCTTTTTAAGTATCCTGAAGATCTCATTCCAGACTGCCTGTTTATCAGATGCATGGTTTATCGTACAGTTTGAAATTACAAGATCAGCCGTCTTGTCTTCAAGACTTAACTTATCAAGAGGACTCTGTAAAAATTTAACATTTTTTATCCCGAGACGCTCAGCGGTTAAGACAGCCTTTCTGATCATCCCGTCTGATATATCAATCCCATAAACAAAACCGCTCTCTCCGACTTTTTCAGACAATCTCATTACGTCTGTCCCTCTTCCGCTCCCTAGATCAACACACACTTCACCTGTAACCGGTTCGGAATAATTTATTGCACCTCCACATGACAGGCAGCACGAAGATTCTGCAAGTTCACTGTACCTGCTGTTTATCTCTTTGTATTCCATAACTAACATTTCCTCCCGATTCGGGAACAGGGACTGCTGGTAACCCAAAATCCCATAAATGTTGCCAGCAGTATTGTTCTCCATCCATCAGAAGTAATATAAAATGTATCACCACTGAATTCAGCAAAATAATAAAATAGAAATCCTGCAATAAATCCTGTAACAATTCCCAGAAATGGTCTCCAGAAATACCATGTTGTAAAGAATTCCTTCACGGTTTTTGGTCTGGGCGATATTTTACAGCTATTTTCCATTGCTATTTTAAAAACAGCGCAAATATAATATGAAATTTTTAAATCGCAATGATATCACTTAAATCTTTTTATTATCACTATTTTTTTGTAATTTTGTACTTTTGCATTATAATCATTCTCTATGGGTGCAATCTTTACAAAAGAACTTAGTCCTGAACAACTTGAACTATTATTCAGCAGCGATGACGATTGCTACAAATTTCTTGCAGATGTAAAGTGGGAACATGGTTTTATATGCAGGAAATGCGGTAACAATAACCACTGTTCGGGCAAGACGCCTTATTCGAGACGCTGTACTAAATGCAAAACAGAAGAATCTGCAGCTGCCGGAACCATATTCCACAACTGCAAATTCCCGGTTCACAAGGCGTTCTATATTGCCTATAATGTTTGTAAGGGAAAGCAGGATCTCTCTTCATACGAGTTTGCCAGACGCCTGTCGCTCAGACAAATGACATGCTGGAATTTCAAGACAAGAATCAGGAATGCCATCAGTCAGTTTGATTCTCTCACGGAGACTGAGAAATCATCAATCCAGAAGATCCTGTCATAATCTTTGAAGCTTATATATATAGACCGGTAAAAATTATGTTACCTCAGAGACAGGTATATCACAACACGCTGTTAACTATATTCAATGTATCATCAGATGCCTCTTTCATTACAGCTGCAATGTTGGTAGGAAGATCTGCAGATAACATATCAATATTGATCAGGCTGACATATGTTTTCCCATCCTCTTTCTCATATACAGAAATACGACAGGGCATCATCACAGATAATATCCGTTCATCATTAAGCTCAAGCATTTTACCTGAATATTTCGGCTTGCAGATCTCAATCACTTTCACCGGTCTGACGCTGGTGCCCGATTTGGCCAGTGACTGCTGAAGGTCATGTATAAAAGGGACCTTCCATTCATGATTTTCAGCTTCTTTTGTCAGCTTACTGATGGTTTCATCAAAACTGAACTTGCTTGTCTGTTCAATAACAATTTTTACGGGTTTCATAATTGATACTATATTAAATACATATTAATCATTTGTTCCAGCATTTCCTGCTTACCGCTTTTTATCACAGGTTCACCCATCTCAGCTGCTATATCAGTAAGCATCTCAAGGGTAAGCTTTCCTTTTTCAAACTCCTTTCCCTTCCCCTTATCGAATGATTCGTATCTTTTCTTTCTTATTTTCAGGTAATCACTCTCCTTAAGGATCCTGTCAGCAACAAGCAATCCTTTTGCAAAAGTATCCATACCGCTAATATGGGCTATAAAGATATCCTCGGGATCAGTAGAATTACGTCGAATCTTGGCGTCGAAATTAATTCCACCGTTAGTAAACCCTCCCATCTTGAGTATTACCATCATTGCTTCAGTTATCTCATAAACATTAGTTGGGAATTCATCTGTATCCCATCCATTCTGGTAGTCCCCCTTATTTGCATCAATACTTCCCAGCATACCTGCATCTGCCGCTACCTGAAGCTCATGCTGAAAGCTGTGACCAGCCAGAGTAGCATGGTTTGTCTCAATATTAAGCTTGAAATCCTTATCAAGACCATGCTGTCTGAGAAAGCCTATGATTGTAGCAGAATCGTAATCGTACTGATGTTTCGAAGGCTCCATTGGTTTTGGTTCAATGAGGAATGTACCGCTGAATCCTATCTTCCTTCCGTAGTCGCGCGAGAGAGAGAGCATCATACCCATATGATCAAGTTCTCTCTTCATATCTGTATTATGAAGACTCATATATCCTTCACGTCCTCCCCAGAAAACATAATTCACTCCTCCAAGAGCAACTGTGGCAGCAATAGCATTCTTCAGCTGCACAGCTACATTTGCAACTACTGTAAAATCAGGATTTGTTGCAGCCCCATTCATATAACGGGGATGTGAAAAAAGATTAGCAGTACCCCAAAGAAGCTTTACCCCGGTCTGTTCCTGCATTTTCTTCATCAGGGGGATCATCTTTTCAAGTTTTTTCTCTATTTCAAAAACAGATCCTTCTCCTCCTACAATATCAGTGTCGTGAAAACAATAATATTCTGCGCCAAGTTTTGTAATAAACTCAAAAGCAGCATCAAGCCTCTGTTTTATCCTGTCATCACCTTTTGCATCCTCCCAGGGATATACCCTTGTAGCATTGCCAAAAGGATCTGTTCCATCACCACAGAATGAATGCCAGTAGGCAACTGCAAAACGAAGATGGTCTTTCATCTTTTTACCCGACACAATCTGTTCAGGATTATACCATCTGAACGCAAGCGGATTTTTTGACTTATTTCCCTCATATTTAATTTTGCCTATTCCGGGGTAAGCCTCCTTCTTTCCTTTGTATATCATAATTGTATTAATTAAAATAATTCGTGAATATTTCTACTTCTGCCCCCTGCCCCCTGAAGGGGGTTTTAAACCTTCCCTGTATTAAAGTCCCCTTCAGGGGATTTAGGGGCGAAAATTTACATTTTTACTTAATTCAAAACTTTTGTAAGCTCTCCTTTCCATCTGTCATAAGCCTTGTCATATTCGGGCAGTTTTTTAGTATCAGGTTCAGTTATCCCAATCGAATCGAGACCTTTAAATGCATCTCTTTCAGTCTTGTAATAACCACATCCTATCCCTGCTCCCCGGGCTGCTCCAACCGAGCCGTCGGTGTTATACAAATGAATAACGCTACCTGTTATTGTTGACAGAGCCTCTCTGAATACTTTACTCAGGAACATATTTGCCTTCCCTGCTCTGATAATCTGAGGATCGATCCCGGTCTCTTTCATAATCTCAAGGCCATACCTGAATGAAAATGCAATTCCCTCCTGGGCTGCCCTGAACAGGTGACCTGTATTATGTCTGTTGAAATCAAGTCCTGAAATATGTGAACCTGCCTCAGTGTTCTTTAACATTCGTTCGGCTCCGTTTCCAAAGGGAAGGATCGAAATACCTTCTGAACCAGGGGAGACCGCTTCAGCCAGTGCATTCATTTCATTGTAAGAGAGGGTTCCTCCGGTAGTCCTTCTCAGCCATGAGTTAAGTATTCCTGTACCGTTGATACACAGGAGGACTCCCAGCCTTGAATCAGTAAGAGAATGATTTACATGAAGAAAAGTATTTACTCTTGAATGATCATCGTACTTTTTTATATCGGTCACTCCATAAATAACGCCTGAGGTACCTGCTGTGGCAGCTACTTCACCCGGATTCAGCACATTAAGTGACAAAGCATTATTTGGCTGGTCTCCTGCCCTGTATGAAACGGGAATGCCCGGAGGAAGTCCCAGCCCGGAAGCAATAGAATTAAGAAGCTTACCCTGCACTGAAAATGAAGGGCCGGCATCCGGAAGAAGTGACATATCAAATCCGTAATAATCCATCAGTTCCCTTGAAACAGCATTTTCTGCAAAATCCCATAAGATGCCTTCAGAAAGGCCTGTATATGTAGTATTTATTTCACCAGTCATTCGCATGGCAGCATAGTCGCCGGGAAGTAAGATTTTGTAAATCTTCCCGAACAGTTCAGGCTCATTTTCTTTAACCCAGGCAAGCTTTGAGGCTGTGAAATTACCAGGCGAATTAAGGAGATGTGAAAGACAATAATCTCTCCCCAGCGAGATCATAGCAATTTCTCCATATCCTACAGCTCTGCTGTCGCACCAGATAATTGAAGGACGTAAAACTTTATTATTTTTGTCAATAGTAACAAGCCCGTGCATCTGGTATGAAATTCCAATTGCTCCTATCGCTGATGCTTTACTGCCCAGACTGGCTGTACATGATAAAACAGCTTTTCTCAGGTTTTCCCACCATATTTCAGTATCCTGCTCAGCCCATCCCGGATTAAGCGCGATAATTTTCATTTCATCTGAGGGAGAATATGCAGTTGCAAGGCATTTACCTGATTCTCCGTCTATTACCGAAGCCTTAACCGAAGAGCTTCCAAGATCAATTCCCAGTAGAAGCATGCTTAATTATTTTGGTTTTCCTCTGTGACCCTCGGTGCACCTCTGTGGAGCTCTGTGTAACTAGTTAAGAACTTACACAAAGAGCACAGATTCCCGATAGCTATCGGGGCACAGAGAGACACAGAGATCAAATATACAAAATAAGCATAAGTAGTTTGAATGTGCCACTTCATAAAATTTATGTATATTCCCGTATCCAAAAATATTAATCTATTTACCTGACATGAACAGATCATTAATGTCGCGAAGAAAGTTCATCGACAAATCAGTTAAGGCCTCAATTTTGACATCTGCTGCTTTTAGCGGTTTTCCTGAAATTGTGCCATCAACAGTCATTGGGAAAAATGCACCAGGTGATAAAATCAATATCGGACAGATAGGTTTCGGACGCATTGCCTATACACATGACCTGCCGGAGACAATGAAATATGATGTGGCAAGGGTGGTGGCACTGGCCGACCTTGATTCAAACAGGGCGGTACAGGGTAAAAAATACATTGATAATTTCTATGCAAAGAAAACCGGAAATTCAAATTATATCAATTCAAAAATATACGATGATTACAGGAAATTGTTGCAGGATCCTGGTATTGATGCAGTTATAATTTCCACACCCGATCACTGGCATGCACAGCCTGCAATAGAGGCAGCTCTGGCGGGTAAAAACATTTATCTCCAGAAACCGACTTCACTGACTATAAAGGAGGGAAGGCTGCTTAGTGATATAGTCAGGAAGAAAAAGGTGATATTGCAGGTAGGTACACAGCAGCGTTCAATGCCTCAGTTCAGGATTGCTGCCGAACTTGTGAGGAATGGAAGGATAGGTAAACTGCATACTGTTAAGATCGGTCTTCCCGGTGATCCTGCAGGGCCGGAGGCACCTGAGATGCCGGTCCCGAAAAATCTGAATTATGATATGTGGCTGGGCTCAACAGAGAATGTCTATTATACAGAAATGCGTGTACACCCGCAAAATAGTCTGACCGACAGACCAGGATGGCTCAGATGCGAGCAGTTTGGGGCCGGAATGATAACTGGATGGGGTCAGCATCACTTTGATTCAGCAGCCTGGGGTATGGATACCGAGCTGACAGGACCTGTTTCAATAGAAGCTGTTGCACAGTTTCCTAAATCAGGATTATGGGATGTACATGGTGATTTCATGTCAAAAGCTGAATACAGTAACGGAGTTACCATGCTTACATCAGGAGGTTATCCGAACGGGGTAATGTATGAAGGTACTGAAGGATGGATATTCGTAACCAGAGGATCATATACGGCTTCTCCTTCTGATCCTGTATCGAAAACAGAGAACAGCAAGGCACTTGATGCAAGTGACCCGAAAATTCTTACTTCAAAAACTGGTGAAAATGAGATCCATCTGTATGTAAGCGAGGAACAGCACGGTAACTGGCTTGATTGCATCAAATCAGGAAAGGAACCTGTCTCACCCGTGGAAATGGGACACAGGGCTTGTTCAGTCTGCCTCGTAACTCATATAGCAATGAAGCTTGGAAGGAAACTCCTGTGGGACCCTGACAAGGAGCTCTTCACAAATGACAGTGAGGCCAATAGTATGCTTTCGAGATCGCAGAGAGCTCCATACGGGACCGACTATATAAAAATGTAATTGAAATGAGAATGAGACTTAAAAGAGCAATAATAATTGCCATTTTCATCGGTTGGATTGTACCTGTAACAGCTGCAAGGATTACTGCTGAAAAAGCAGGATCAAAGATCAATGTAACAGTTGATAATATGTTTTTTACAAGCTATATTTTCTCCGATGATGAAAAATATCCCTTCTTCTTTCCGGTAAATAGTCCCCTCACCGGTAGTTCAGTAACTTCAATGCGTAACGGGGAATACCCTCACCACAGTTCTCTCTTTTTTGGCTGCGACATGGTAAACGGAGGTAACTGGTGGCAGGAAGGTCTTGACCGGGGAAGAATAATTTCAGTCAATGCCCGGATAATAAAACAGGGCGGGGATACTGTACTTATTTCGGATGAGTGTATATGGAGCCGGCCGGGAGCAATTTCACCTGTCAAAGACAGCCGTATAATTACCATTACCTCACCGTCACCAGGCAAGATCCTGATAGACTTTGATATTTCCCTTGAAATGCTGACAGATGTAACTATCCTGAAAAACAACCATTCGCTTTTCAGCGTACGTACAGCTGCTGATCTGTCGGTAAAATATGGCGGTACTATGATAAATGCCGAAGATCAGAGAAGCGAAAAGAATACATTCGGTAAAAAATCAGCATGGATTGATTACTATGGCAAGCGGGGAAATGTAACTGAAGGAATTGCCATTTTACAGCATCCCTCAAATTATTGGTTTCCGGCTCCCTGGTTTACACGCGATTATGGATTCATGTCGCCTACACCAATGTACTGGCCTGATAACGGAAAGGATATCTCATTCAGAAAAGATACAGTTCTCAA
This sequence comes from uncultured Rikenellaceae bacterium, assembly GCA_964387565.1. GTDB lineage: Bacteria > Bacteroidota > Bacteroidia > Bacteroidales > VadinHA17 > LD21. Next base: position 38,511 of record CAYLYN010000010.1, read on the forward strand.
TCTCAGGTACCGCGTTGTTATACACTCAGGCGATCATAAGGAAGCCGGAATTGCCGGCGAATATGAAAAGTATAAAGCCTTACGATAAATAATGCCGGTTCCGGATTTATTCTTTAGTTGCTGAATTTGTAACCGTCTGCTGAAAGAGAAAATTCAACAGAATGACTTACCCCCTTCTTCTTGAAGGATACCGACAGATTACCTGATTTTTCCCGGATCATCTGCCGCGAGTCTGCAATCTCCCTTGCTTCATCTGAGCTTTCAACAGGCAGTATAATAGTAGCCACGATCGTTTTTTCACCCCCTGCTTTCAGTTCTGTATCAAAATAATCGATCCACGAAAAAGCTTTCGTTGCATTAATGAATTGTATTGCATGTCTTCCTGGTATTATATTAAACTCCTGCAATGCAACAGGTATCAGAGCCATTTTTCCCTTTTCATTATCAAGGATTACATATTTTTCCTTTATCTCAAAACCAACCCCCGGATGAAAACGTATCTCTATATCTGCCCCCTGTGCACACTTTATTTCATCAAGTATTAAAGTTATCTCAGGCTTATCAAGAATGACATGCCTTCTCCAGCCTTTAAGCTCCTTTCCCGGATAGGCTTTTGAAGGGTCCATAAGAACATAATCCCGGTTCAGGGAGGTACTGAATTCGAGCACTTTCCCTCCTGCTTCATTGTTCCATGGCTGCTTCCTCATTTTACCTGGTATCTGCTGTTCATGATTTACAAAAATCACATTGTGCCCTATACTCGAAGCATTCGGATAATCCCAGCGCACATCATCAAAATATTTCTCATCATAACCGCCCCGGGTGCCCATATCTTCAATAAAATAATTGTTCTGCCAGTAGATAATAAAGTGTCCTATATCGAGATGTCCGTGATGAGGATCGTTGTTCATACCGGCTTTCCCGGCTACAATGACTTTGGAAGGATCTTTGAAATCACTGCGGAACACCCACCAGTCAATAGTGCGGAAATGTTTTGACGGATCTTTTGGTGCTGAGGGCTTTATTTCCGACACCGGCCATATTATGTCAAAGATGTTGTTCCTGGCACCCAATAATTCTTGTGAATACCAGGCTGCCTCTCTGCTTTTTGTCTCGGATGCAAGCTTGTTAATAAGGTAGGTACTTCCAATAAGGCTGCCACCACCTGAATCCTCAAAACTGATTGATTTATTTCCGGGAAGGGATATGTATATGGGAAATGTTGCCGGATTATTTTTCAGACGTTCATTTTCAAAAAGATTAAATTTCGACCTGGTTATTCTCTTGAGTGCATCAGCAAAAAATGCAGAAGTATATACACCATAGTTCCAGTAACCGCCTCCCTCCTGCCAGCCGCCATCTTCACCGAGTTCATTAAACATGCTGTTGATACGGTTGTATGATTCAGCAACAATATCAGTAAGTTGCGGATTTTCAGTAAGCAAAGCCAGTCCTGTCAGTCCTATTCCCGAGTTACACACTCCGCACCAGTTACATCTATATGCTGTGGCCCACCAGTGGAATTCATAATTCCCACGGACCCGGGTTACAACCTTTTCTAGCAAAGCACCCCTTATCCTGTCCCTCTGTGCCTGATTAAGTGCAGGGTAAAGCCAGTCATAAACAGCTGCCATCATCCTTGCAGCATCGCCATTATAGTGATCGAAGTTGAAATTGACCTGGTCATCAGATACATTCCAGGGCATGATCCTCGAATAGATAATCGGAAATTCATGAGCCCGCTGTGTCCATGTAGTAAGATCGCAAAAGGCATCAGCAAATTCAAAAGCCTTATCGGCATATTTTTTCTCTCCTGTCATCTGATAGAGAAAAGAGAGATAATAGGCGTTGTCAACATTTAAATTATAATACCTTGAGTATTTCCCGTCCCTGTCCTGTTCTGACCATCCGGCTCTTGTATTTTTTCCCTGCAAGGGAATATCTCCCGATACCGGCATTGCAAGCCACATTTTAGCCTGTGCTTCCAGCTTCCTGAAAATGTCATTTGATTCCTTATCTGTCTTTATCCGGTTAATAAGTTCCGGCTTTTCCTTCTCAGAAAAATAGAGATAAGGATGTTTTAGTGAGGGAATATCAATCGCCCTGTCGATGTCGGCTTTTCCTGCCTGAGCTGATAACTGAAGTGAAACTGTGATTAGTATCAGCATTAAACATTGAAATCTAAGTCTCTGACACATACAACTTCGAAATTAATTTATGTTATAAAACATGTTTCAGGTATAACAAGAAGTACCAAAGTATAAGTTAACAAAAAGGATTGAAACCCGGATATAACATTACCGGATATTATCTGTTTTTACTCTCTTCCTTCTCATTTCTGAGCCCCCGGTAATTGCAATCAGGCATATCACAAAGGCTGCATGTGTCCCTGTTGTATCGGACATGTTCACCTATTCCGATCAGTCCACTGGCAGATTTCACCGGGTACATCAATGCAGATTCAGTAAGGGTGATCCTGCAGAAATTATCAGGCAAAAGACTGAAGAGCTTGTGCTGTTCCTCCACGCTCCACCCGCAATATCCGGGGCTGTAACTGTTAGTTATCTTATTACCTGTCATGCCTGCTGATATAGCCAGGTCATCCTGCATCAGGTCAGCGGCAGCATCAACAATTAAACTTCCGATAATATCAAGGATGTAGCCTTTCAGCGGGTCACCTTCAGCCATTAGAATACTGCTCCTCTCACCAATTTCAGTACCTGCTGTAGAGATAAATACAGCTATTGACTGAGATTTCCTGATCTGGCTAAAGATAATTTTTTGTATATCAAATGTTACGTTATTGATATTTAAAGACTTGTTGTAAGCATCAAATTTAATATCCCTGAAGATCCTGTATTCTGATCTGATATGGCTGATCGCTGCAGCTTCATTAAATGCTTCTTCAATAAGTGCCCTGATTATTGCGTTATCGGCACCTTCATTATAACCAAGTAATTTCTCTACCTCAGAAATATTTATCTCCAGATCATTGAATGAAAATTGAAATTTCTTGTCTGTCATTAGTAATTGATAAGCAGATTATTATCCTGCCAGTCCGCTTTCTGTGACCAGCCGTTCAATGATAGCCTCCCAGCCCAGGGTCATAATGTGTATCCCATGAACACCCTGTTTCCCCTTAATACTGTCAATAAGCTCCAGTGCGATCTGAAATCCTTCTTCAGGAGCTGATTCTCCTGCCTTTTCCATCCTGTTAAGTATTGCAGCAGGAACGGTAACACCCGGCACCCTGGTATGAAGATATTGTGCAACTTTATAACTTTTAAGCGGTGCAATACCTATCAGAACATATACTTTATCGAGGACGTTTCTTTTGTAAAGCTGCTCGAGCCATGGATCGAGCCTGTCAGGCTCATAAACCAGGTTGGTCTGGAAAAACTGGGCACCTGCATTTACCTTTTTGGTATCTTTAATTGCCTGGAGGACAGGATCTGAAGCAAAAGGAGATGCAGCAGCACCAAGAAAAAGCTGAGGTTTTTCTTTCATCTTCCTGCCGTCGAGATATATACCCTCATCCCTCATCCTCCTGAGAATCCAGAGCATCTGCACTGAGTCAATATCAATAAAATTCATTGAACCTGCTGGGGAAGGACCAACATGTGGATTATCGCCTGAGATACATAGAACATTTCTGATACCCATCCCATTCAATCCGATTACATCACCCTGCAAACCACTTCGTGTAGTGTCGCGTGAGGTAATCTGAAGTACAGGTTCAGCACCCAGATCAACAGCAACCTTGCTGCATGCTATGCTTGACATCCGGGGACGTGCAGAAGAGGAATCAGTGAAATTTATTGCAGTCACAAAAGGTTTCACTGTCTCAATATCCTTACTAAGCTTTAATGTTGAGGAACCGAGCGGAGGAGTAACTTCTGTGGCAACAACAAACTCACCCGCTTTCAGCTTCTCTGCCAGCCGGGTTACAGGCTCATCATTTAATGGCGGGTGATATTCTGAATCACCCTGCCACCAGTCAGGTTGACGGATTGTCCTGAATACACTATCCCAGACTTCCTTTTTGTATTCCTTGTTTTTTGAGAAAAGGCTTCCTGTGAATCTTCCGGTTCCTACTTTTTTTATCTGCCGCAAAACATCACCCCAGGTCTCTGTACCTACTTTATCCCAGTCGAGAGGAGGCAGCACCTCAAGTAACATCTCCTGCCTTCCTGTTTTAAGGGCGCGTTTATATATTGCATACCAGACACATTTCCTAGTCTCATCAACATAACAGTTCTTTTCAGGAGTGATACCTCCGCAGGGCCCGTTTCTCATGCCTTTAGGACATTCCATCGGGCAGATGAAGGCAGTCTCCTGAAGAAGGCAGTTGCCACACATACGACAACCAAACAAAGGACCTTTGACAGCGAGTTCTGTTTTAGCCAGTAACCTTCTGCCAAATTTTTCCTTTTTGAAAGGATAGAAAGCCGGTTGCCATCTGCGGGCAGGTTTAATACCAGACATATTCAGAACAGGTGATTTGTAAACAATTAGCAAATAAACCTTTATTGAGCTATCTCCACATATCTGATAGCAAAATCGTCACGCCCCAGAATAAGATCAGCAGCTCTTACCGTAACAGCTATTTTTTCAGGATTTGCGATGGGACATGTAAGGCCATATAGTATAGACAATGTCATATGCACAGCATTCAGCACCTCCCTTTCGGGCAGACCAAATGATATATTGCTGGCTCCCTGTGTAATGTTCAATCCAAGCTTATCATGTACCAGTTTTATTGTATCCAGAGTGACAAGGCACGCACGAGGATCAGCGCTAACAGCCATTGCAAGAGGATCAACAACAACATCCTCTTCCTTAATCCCGTTTCTGACTGCTTTTTCGAGTATTTTCTCGGCTATTTTAAGCCTTTTTTCAGGATCATGAGTAATTCCTTCATCATCCATAGCCAGGGCAATAATAGCTGCTCCATATTCTTTTGCAACAGGTAAAAGAGCGTTCATCGATTTCTCTTCCCCGTTAACAGAGTTTATCAGGCATTTTCCTCCTGCAACCTTAAGTGCAGCCTCAATAGCTTTGGGATTAGGAGAGTCAAGACATAAAGGAACATCAAATCTCGATTTGATTGCAAGTACAACCTCCGGCAGTAGTTTTACATCATCTACTCCCGGGAAACCTACATTTACATCAAGAACTTCTGCCGATGCCTTTATCTGCATCTCGGCTAGTTCAAGAACATATTCAAAATTACCTTCCTGCAGTGTTGTTACAAGTTTCTTTCGCCTTGTGGGATTAATACATTCACCAATTATTACAACAGGACCATTGGTATCAATAATAACCTCACGTGTTGTCCCACGCAGAATAGTCTTCATAGCCATCAGGAATATTACTATGAAACAAGAGCCTTAAGATAGTTGACAGCTCCCTGTGGATCGGGGGAATAAAAATCTGCACCTATCTTCTGACAATATTCCATTGTTACAGGGGCTCCGCCAACCAGTATCTTTGAATCCTTATGCTTTTCCTTTATAGCTGTTACTGTGTGCTTCATATTTTCCATCGTAGTAGTAAGAAGGGCAGAAAGACCAATTACTGCACCCGGATTAGCCTCCAGAGCACTCAGAAATTTATCTGTCCCGACATCTACTCCAAGATCAATAACTTCCCAGCCTCCTCCCTCTATCATCATTGCCACAAGATTCTTACCAATATCATGGAGGTCTCCGGCAACAGTGCCTACAATAAATTTACCTTTACGTTTAGTCTCACCCGACTGGAAAAATGGCTTAAGATGCGCCATAGCACTGTTCATCGCCTTGGCTGCCATGAGCATCTGCGGAACATAGATCTCCTTACGTGAAAACTTATCTCCTACTTTTGCCATTGCAGGTACAAGCGCATTTTCAAGTATCGCATCAGGTTTCACTCCTGAATCGAGCGCCTGTTTTGTCAGTTCATCAGCACCATCCTGATCCTTCATGTTAGGAGGATAGGGTGATACCTTGTTTATTTTGCCGAATTCCACACACAATGCTATTTTTTCGAGAATCTCATTCATAATTTCAAATTTTAATCTTGCCGGTTACTTTAAGGGTTTATCCTTTAATATTGTTTACTTTCTCAAAATAAATAAAACTATTTTGGATTTGCTAAAAATTTGCAATTATTTAATTCTACTTTGACATATTCGAAAAATCTACCTGTTTTTGCCCTGAATCCCTAAAGG
>CAYLYN010000011.1:0-43526 GCA_964387565.1 uncultured Rikenellaceae bacterium
AAAGATTAAATACCTGTCAACCATGCTTAAGAACTATTTACTATTTTTATTTTTCGTTCTTTCTCCCATTCTAATGGGGCAGAAAGCTTCCATTGTGCTGGAAAAGAGAGATATTCTAACCTATCCTTACAGCGATCCGAATCCTGTTCCTATCCTTACTGAACGAAGAGATGAGATCTATCCTTATTTTTCGTTTCATGGGTATTCTGTTAATGGTAAAGTGCAGAAATGGGATGTTGTCAAACTTGAGAATGATTATATCCAGGTTTGGGTTATGCCTTCTGATGGTGGAAAAGTATGGGGTGCAATTGAAAAATCAACTGGCAAGGAATTTATTTACCGGAATGAAGTGATGAAATACCGGAATATTTCAATGCGCGGACCATGGACCTCAGGTGGTATTGAGCTGAACTTTGGTTTTATAGGTCATAATCCTTCAACTTGTGTCCCTGTCGATTACAAGATGGTTGAGAATTCAGATGGAAGTGTCAGCTGCATAGTCGGAAACTATGACCTGCCGTCACGAACAAAATGGTATGTAGAAGTACGGCTTCCAAAGGATAAGGCTTATTTCGAGACATATGCCATGTGGATAAATCCCACAAACCTTAACCAGACTTATTATAACTGGATGACTGGTGCTGCAGTTGTTACTGATGACCTTGAATTTCAGTATCCCGGTACAGCAGAGATCGGGCACGGAGGTGAGTTTGGATTATGGCCTGTAAACGAAGACGGACGTGATGTTTCATGGTATAAAAACAACAATTTTGAATCGAGTAAATCATATCATGTCGTTGGTGAATTCAACGATTTCATGGGTGGATATTATCATAATTCCAATTTTGGTTACGGACACTGGGCTCTGTATGATGAGATGCCAGGACATAAACTCTGGCTATGGTCGCTTGCCAGAGACGGAGGAATCTGGGAAGATCTCCTTACCGATTCTGACGGACAATATATGGAGTTCCAGGCAGGACGTATGCACAACCAGTATGGCGGAACCTCTGCATTCAAAACTCCAATCTCACAAACCCCTTTTAATCCGGGACTTACCGACAGGTGGCATGAGATATGGTTCCCGGTGAAGGAGATCGGAGGTATAAGTGATGTGTCTCCAATGGGAGCAATGCATGCAGCCGTTGAAAATGGCAAGCTTATGGTGGGTGTAAACTCATTTGTATTCGGCGAGGGCAAAGTGACCATTAAATCCGGAGGAAAAGTAGTGTTCTCTGAGACAAAGTCATTCAAACCGATGGACGTGTTCAAAACCAGTGTTGCTGTTAGCAATAATTCGGATTATGAAGTGATTGTTGAAGGAATGGATCTCCAGTTCAGCCCTTCTAAACGCAAAGTCCTCAAGCGTCCGTTCGTGTCAACTATGCCAAAAGACCTGGTTACGGCAGCCACACTTTATCAGGAAGGCACAGAGTTAAAAGAGGCTCGAAACTATGTTCAGGCCGAATTGATGTTTAAGAAATGTCTTGAAAAGGATCCTCTTTACATCGATGCAATGGCAGCACTCACAGAAGTATATTATCGTTCAATGCGGTATGATTCTGCACTCTATTTTGCTAACAATGCACTTATGCTTGATACCTACCACCCTGCTGCAAACTTCTTTGCAGGTATAACCTATCTAGCAAAAGGAAACCTTACTGATGCTATTGAAAGTCTTGGGTGGGCTGCACGCGCTCCTGAATACCGTTCAACAGCTTATGCACAGATGGCAGCTATTGAATTCATGCAGAATAACAGAACCCTTACTGAGCATTATGCAAACCAGTCACTTGATTATAACAGGTACAATTTCAATGCCATGCAGGTTCTTGCTGTCCTTTACAGGAAATCAGGAGAAAAATCAAAAGCAGAAGCAATACTTAAAAATATCCTTAGCATTGATCAGCTAAGCCATTTTGCTGATTTTGAGAATTACCTGCTGAATCGGACTGATGAAAATCTTAAACTTTTTACATCAACTATAACAAATGAAATGGCATACCAGACCTATCTAGAGCTGGCTATGTTTTATTATGGGATAGGACTTAAAGATGATGCATACGCAGTACTGGAAAAGGCTCCTGTACAGCCTCTGGTAACTCTCTGGAAGGCATGGTTGAAAGAAGATGTCAATATGCTGAATGAAGTAGCTGTTGCGTCACCTGCATTTGTTTTTCCTTACCGGACTGAGGACGTAGCCCCTCTTGAGTGGGCTGTTTCGAATAACAAAAGCTGGAAATTCAAGTACTATCTTGCTCTTAATCTCATTACAATACAGCGAAGGGACGAGGGTTTAAAGATACTCCGTAACTGCGGACAGGAGCCCGACTATGCACCATTCTACCTTACAAGAGCTGCCCTGATGGTTCCAAAGGATGATGCTCAGCAGCTTGCCGATCTCCAGAGGGCAACAAGTCTTGATCCCAATGACTGGAGAGCTGCAAACAAGCTGATCCAGTATTATTTTGACAGAAAGGATTATAAGACAATGCTTACACTTTCTACAGCTGCCTATAAGAAATTTAAAGCCAATTCTGCTATTGAGGTGCAGCATGTTGTTGCTCTTATAAATAACGGTCAGTATGCCAACAGTCTTAAACTTCTTGACGGAATGATCATTCTGCCTGGTGAAGGTGCAAGAGAAGGGAAAGTGATTTATGAACAGGCTTCACTGCTGATGTCAATGGATCTCATTGCCAGAAAAAAATACTCTGACGCTATTAAAATGATTGATAAATCAAAAGAATGGCCTGAAAAACTGGGAGTAGGTAAGCCTTATGAAGTTGATACCAGGATACAGGATTACCTTAATATTTATTGTCTGGAAAAGCTTAACCGAAAATCTGAAACAGAAAATCTTAAGAAATCAATAGCTGAATATACCGGACGCCGCAGGGGACCATCATATAGTAACATTCTTACGGTGAAAGTATTAAATGATACCGGAAACAGATCTGCAGCCGATGAGATGATTAAGAAAATGGCCGAGTCAAATAACCCTGCCCAGAAGTGGGCTGCAGCTGTCGCGAAAAACGATCAGGCAACTGCATCTGAACTTGAAAAAGGATTGGGTTCAGATGTCAATTTCCAGATAATCAAGAAAGTATTAGAGGTAACAAAGTAAAATATTTTAACCGCAAAGAGCTCAAAGGTTTTAAAACAAAGAACGCAAAGTTTATATTTTATGAATCTCTTTGCGTCCTTCGTGAATCCTTAGAGACCTTTGCGGTTAAATTTTTTTATTATGAAAAATCTGAAGATTGTTTTATTCACTTTATACCTGATGCTGTTTTCATTTTCACTGATTGCCCGGAATCATCCATCTGAATTCAGGCTGGCGGTGGTGCAGATGTATGTTGCAACCGGTGATCTTCAGAAGAATCTTACACACGCTTCAGATTTAGTTTCCGAAGCAGCAGCCGGCGGAGCTGATTTTGTTCTTTTGCCGGAGGTGATGGATCTTGGATGGACTCACCCGTCAGCTAAAGAGCTTGCCGGTCCGGTACCGGGAGGAAAGACGTTCAATGCTCTGTCGAAAGCAGCCAGGAAGAACAATATATGGTTATGTGCAGGAATTGTAGAAAGGGATGGAGAGACTGTTTACAACGCTGCTGTAATAATAAATAATAAGGGGGAACTGGTCATAAAACACAGGAAGCTGAATGAACTGGATATTGCCCATGATGTTTACGATCAGGGTGACAGGCTTAATGTATGTAAAACGCCATGGGGAAGAATTGGCCTGATGATCTGTGCCGATGGAACGGCTATTGATCATGTTCTTACAAGGTCATTATGTTATATGGGTGCTGATGTAATACTTTCACCATCAAGCTGGGCTGTTCCTCCTGACCATGACAACAATAAGGACCCCTATGGAAAGACCTGGAGGGACGCCTATATGCCAGTTGCAAAGGAATTCTCGGTATGGATTGCCTCTGCCAGTAATGTGGGGCCTGTAACCGAAGGGCCCTGGAAGAACTGGAAATGTATAGGATGTTCACTTATTATAGGTCCTGATGGAAGGGAAGAGCTTATGGGACCATACGGGGAACACGCTGAAAAAATTATGTTTTATAACATAAAACCTGTTCCCCGACCCGCAAGGGGAACTGGTTGGTATAATATGAAAAGGTAGCCTGTAGCCTTCGGCCGTCACTGGTTCGTCCAACAGAGAGGGATTTCGGCGCTTGCTGGCGCGGATTTAGTGAAGCATAATCCGTGCCTTATTGTTTGGCACCAATTACATCCCGATTGCTATCGGGATGGCGCCAGCGATTATTTCCTGACCCGTCACATGACGCCTGCTTTGGCCACCGTAGCTTTAGCGAAGGTGGTCACCTATAACCTTATGAATATCTTCTTCTTATAGAGGTAATAACACATATACCAGACCATTGCAGCAACAACAATTATTACCATTACATTTTTACCGGCATCACCCATCCAGAAAAATATCCTTGATGTAAACGGATCTGCAGCACTGCGAAGGAGGTTTTTACCACCCAGGTTTGAAAAGAGGTAGATAAATATTGCATTCATACCCATGATGGCAAAGAACATAAGTGTCCTGGTATATTTCATCATATCGATAAGCCAGTATGAAAAGGCCATAGCTACAAGACAATAACCTCCGCTCACAATTACAAACGAACTTGTACAAATCCTTTTGATAATTGGAATAAACGGATCCATAAGATATCCGGCTATAATCATTATTACTCCGGGAATAATTAATGTAAGGAGCTTCTTTTTATGGGTAAAATCTTTCATAAGAAGCATTCCTACCAGTACCCCCCACATTGTATGTGCTGTTGTCGGGATGGCATTAAATGATACCCAGTGACCGGTACTGAGATGTCCTGAAATAAGAAGGTCTACCCATGCTCCAAAGTTCTTATCCGGCGTAAAGGGCTGGTCGAATCCGGCAAGCGGGAAAACCCTGTATATGATATCGTTGAGGATTATCAGGGCAAACGATACTGCTATCTGAATTTTGAAGTCTGTTTTCATCAGCAGGAATGCAACAAGGTAAGTGAAAGAGAGCTGGGCAAGTACGTTCTGGAATGCATATGAATCACGGTCTGCACCAAGCATAAAACCCAGGGCAAGCAGCCAGAATGATCTAGATAATGCATGCCTTAATGATTTATTCCAGCTGTCACCGCGAGCTGTTCTTTTTGCAAGGGAAAATGGCATAGCTACCCCTACTATGAACATGAAGAAAGGCTGAACAAGATCCCATGCATAAAGACCATTCCACTCTGCATGTTCAAACTGCTGACTAAGGAAAGCAATAATGCTGCCCCCCATGTCATTTCTTGCAAGTTCATGAAATACATTGGTAACTCCTGTTACCAGCATAAACATTGTGAATCCTCTGAAGAAATCGACCGATAAAACGCGATCGGGTGCTTTTTCTGCCTGAATTGGAGTACTCATATTGATAATAGTTTTTTGGCTCACGATGCACGGCGCACGGCACATGGTTAATGATGCCTTTCGCTTTTCGCCTTCCGCCTTCCGCCTTCCGCCTGTTTTATATTTTAATAAATAACTTATTCTTATATAACCAGTAACACATATACCATTGTGCGGCCCATACAAGGATACTTGTGGCTATGCCAACTGTAAGCTGTCCGGCCCATGTCAGAAGCGAAGTTGTAAATGGAGTGAAAATAGTATAAAGGAGTCTTGCTCCGCCAACCTCAAAGAAAATATATATCGCTATACAGTTCATTCCCACAATTATAAAAGGCTTTGCGCCTTTAATAAATTTCTTCTTTACATCTATGAGCCAGTAGGAGAAACATAGTGCCAGGAGAGTCCATCCTGCGCTTGCAAATACAAATGAGGAGGTTGCAATCTTCTTAATTATGGGAGTTATTCCCAACCAGTCGAGGCCAAAACCAATGGCAAGGCAGATCAGTCCGGCAATGATAAGGATTTTCATTTTTTCATTGGCTGACTTATTGCTCATAAGTAATTTTCCTGCAAGTACGCCCCATACTGTATGGGCTGTTGTAGATACAAAGTTGAGGGTTGCCCAGATGCTTGTCTTGTCAGTTCCCTCCACAACCTGGTTAAACCATGCTCCAAGGTTTTTATATGGTACCCAGGGCTGATTGAATCCTTCAAGTGGAAAGAACCTGTATGCAAGATCTATCAATAAAAGAATAATCAGAGTAAAAGCAACCTGGAACTTAAAACTCTTGTTCATTATCAGAAATGCAACAAGATAAGTTACAGATAGTTGAGCCAGCACGTTCTGGAATCTCCATACTATTTTGCCTGGTCCTATGCAGTAAATTGCCCAACCGAAAAACAGCAGGAGCAGGGAACGTTTTATTGCATGCTGAAGAATCTTGCTGTCTGAATCACCCTTCTTTTTCCTGTTTGCTACGGCAAACGGAATAGCTACCCCGACTATTGTCATAAAGAATGGCTGGATGAGGTCCCAGAATCTGAGTCCGTTCCATTCATGATGGCTCAGCTGTGTTGCAATGAAGTTAATAAAACCTGTACCTCCGTGCTCAAGCAGATGCTCATAGAGTAATGTGCTTTCTCCAATCAGAAGGAACATGGTAAGTCCACGGAAGAAATCAACCGACAGTACTCTCTCCTGCGGCTGGATGAACTGGGTGGGTGTTGTCATTGATCATTAAATGGTTATGGTAAATATTGTCAACAAAACTTAATTCCTGATGATGCAGCAACTTTTCTGACAGCAGCAGCAGCCTGGTCATACTCTTCAGCTGTTTTAAGATGTTCAAGCATTAACGGTACATTCCTAAGTTTACTTAGTTCGGTCAGGAACACTTTGTAATCGAGACCTCCTGTACCAATTATTACTTCATCCAGATGAACGGTAAGGTTTGTCCCCAATCTGATATCCTTGGCATGACAATTCTTAATATACTTACCCAGCTTTGCAAAACAATCCTTGATGAAGACGCCGTTTTTGTAATATCTCTCAGGGGAGTTGATCATATTGACGGGGTCGAGGTGAACACCCAGCTGTTTCCTGTCAATAGCTTTTATGAGTTGGAGATAGGAATCCGGCGAATCAGGATAAGCCCATGGCATTGTTTCGAGTGTATAAAATGTCCTTAACGGTTTTACTTCATCAATAATCTCCCTTGTTGTCTGAACAATAATATCGAATGTTTCCTTTGTAAGATTCTCAGGATCAGGTCCATCCCATTTCTCTCCCCGAGAACCTGTAATATTCACACAGCAGTTGGCTCCAATGAGGTCTGCCAGTGAAAGAGCCTCCCTGCATTTCTTAAGTGCATCACTGCGCTCCTTCTCATTTTTGCTGATGGGATTACTCCATGCGCCTACTTCCGAGATGATAATATCAGCATCCTTTGCAGCTTTCTCAAAAGCTTTAACTGTTTTCTCATCTGTTCCGGGGGATACCGGGCAATAGGCAGCAGCATATCCCTTTGCTTTAACTGCTTTTGCCCATAGCTGCGGATCCTTCAGGTCTCCGAAAACTGGTCCTCCCAAACGGATACATCCTGAACCACTCTGGATGGTAGTACCGATTCCAAAGCTGTTCATTGCTATTACTGAAGCACTGCCTGCAAGAGTCAGCTTTGTGAAATTACGACGTGTGATGGAGTTATTCATATTAACAGCACTTTATAAATTATGTCTTAACAATTTAAATCAACACCGAGTTTCTTTCCTGTTTGCCCCCTTCTTCATCCTCTGCCCCCGGCCCCGAGTACTCGGGGCCACCCCCTATAGGGGGTCTTATTTAGCGCAGGAATTTAGCCCCCTTCAGGGGGCAGTCATTCGACGTCCCGATAGCTATCGGGAGGAGAATGGCGGGGGTCAATCATCAGCAAAGAATCTACCTATAACCTTCATAATCTCCTTTTTAACCTCAAGGGGATCGATAACTCCATTGTGAGCATAGACTACTTTTCCTCCTGGAGCAACAAGCAGCGTATAGGGAAGAGATCCTGACCAGTTTTTATCGACAGCCTCAATAAGCGGGTATTTGTTTTCCAGGGTATAGAGGTAGTTTTTAACTGCCGAATTATTATTCTTCAGAAATTCAAGAACCTTGTCCTTCTTCTTTAAGCCATCAGTACTGATAGAAACAAACTCGAAATCGCGAGCACCATACATACGCTGCATCGTAACAAAATCGGGATACTCAACAACACATGGTCCGCACCATGTTGCCCAGACATTAATCAGCCTGTATTTACCGGTTTTATTTGCAAGCACTTCTTTTATTCCATCGAGGTCAGCCTCAATAATTTCAACAGGCTTTTTCTTCCAGTCGGCATCCAGTTTATTTCTATACTCTACCTTGCTGGCCCATTTAATTGAGCAACCAAATGTTTTGGTTTTTTCAACAGGTACCGGTTTTCCTTCGAGAAGTGCAACAATTGCATTGCGGGTATCATGCTCTTTGGCTTCAACATAGGGATTTTCCATTTCGTCAATGCGTCCGCAGAATCGAAGTTTTCGCTGCGAATCAAAAATGAAAACATGCGGAGTGGTCGTCGGTCCGTATGCTGTTGCCATCTCCTGTTTATCGCCATCATAGAGGTAGGGCATCTGATACTTTTTATCTTTTGCCCTTATCTTCATTTCCTCAAAGCTGTCAGCCAGGTCAGTGTAGCCAAGTTCCTCAAGGCAAACAGCCTGGGGATGGTTGGGAGAAACCAGGACAAAGCCAACACCCTTTTGTCTGAACTCATTGTAAAGTTTATCAATACGTTCTTCATAAGCCTGTGCAGTAGGACAGTGGTTTGCTGTGAAGATTATCACCAGGATCTTGTCTTTGCTGAAACTGTTCAAAGTATAAGTTTTTCCATCAATCCCCTGGAGGGAAAATGAAGGAGCAGATGCACCAATTTCAAGTGTTTTGGGATCTTCGGCAAGAAGAGATGATTGTCTGGTGGTTAATCCGGAAAGAAGCAGGCTAATAATTAAAATGGAATAGATCTTCATATTATTCAGTTTTATTATCCGAAAGAGATTTCACTATTTAACCAATTATTGCCAAAATATAGGAAATATTTTTAAGAATAGTTAAGAAGCCATTTTTATAACATAAGAATTTACATTAATTACACTTATTCCTGACAAAAATAAATTCAATGCTTAAAAAACAGTAAATTTATCTACTTACTTTTTTCGAAGGAATTAATAGTGCAAGTTCAAACATTCTTAAAGTTGATTAAGACGCTCATTATCAATAAAATAATAAAAACCAAAAATATTAAGATATGAAACGTACTTATATTTCAAGAAGGAAATTTGTCAGCGGACTGGCGGGCAGCGCTGCAGGAATTGCAGTATTCGGTGGAAATCCAGGTATTTCTGCAATTAGTTATTCTCGTATTATTGGATCAAATGAAAGGATTAATATCGGGGTCATTGGTTGTGGTGGTATGGCAAACAGTCATATGGAGGCCTTGCTGGAAATGAAACAATCAGACAATGTGGAGATTGCGGCAGTCTGTGATGTTTATACAAAGAGACTGGAAAAGGCTAAGGAGCTTACAAAAGCACGGGCTTTTAAGAATTATCAGGAAATTCTGCAAAATAAGGATATTGATTATGTGCTCATTGCAACACCTGAACACTGGCATTATCAGATGACAATAGATGCCATAAGTGCAGGGAAACATATCTATGTTGAAAAACCGATGACTCACACTATCGAACAGGCCAAAGATATTTGTGAGAAAATTGCAGCATCAAAACTCAAGATGCAGGTAGGGGTGCAGGGCATGTCAGATGATTCGTATGAAACTGCTCATAAAATGATACAGGAAGGAGCACTTGGAAAGGTTGTAATGGCTCATATCGATTATTCAAGGAATTATCCTGATGATTTCTGGGCATACGAAATCGATGCTGATGCCAGACCTGGCATAAACCTTGACTGGGAAGCATGGCTTGGTCCAGCACCAAAAAGGCCCTGGGACCCGCGAAGATATTTTCAGTGGCGACGTTACTGGGATTATTCGGGAGGAATTGCTACAGATTTGTTTATTCATCGGGTGACCAGGATAATAAAATCGGTAGGATTAAGTTTCCCCGATTATGTTGTTGCAACCGGAGGGACATGGAATTTTATCAACAGTGTAGCTGAAATACCTGATACTTTTAATATGATGCTTGACTACCCGGAAAAGACAACTGTAATGCTTGTTTCATCTCTGGCAAATGATATGCCGATCAGGCACGTTATAAGAGGGCATAAAGCAACACTTGAATTTACAAAAGAAGGATTTACAATTACACCGCAGGAACAGTCTCAAATGGCAACTATAAGCGGTACAGGTGAATCTCAGAAAGGCACCAGGCTGTTTACTCATAAAAAAACTGGTGCAGAAGATGTAACATTACACCACAGAAACTTACAGGCTGCGATCAGGAAAAATGAACCATTAAAATGTGACCAAAACCTTGGTTTTTACGGTGTTGTGGCATGTATGATGGGAGTTGAGTCATTCCGTAACAGAAAATACCTGAAATGGGACGCTCAGAATAAGAAGGTCATTGAATCATGATAGAGAATGGTTCAAAGTTGATTATTCGGAAGCAGTAGATATACACGCAATAATTAAGACTGAATTTGCAGAGTAACAGATCTTGTTTTTTGAAATACTTCAGTCAAACACACGGTTTTATAATATTATTGAAAAAAATATAGCAATATGAGAAAGAAAGACCCGGCAATAATGAACGCCTCAGGAATTGTTGATCTCGGTTTCCCCATGTGGCCTGTTTTTGCAGAGGAGACATTAAAAGATGTACTGGAACCACTGAAAAGCGGAAAGGTGAATTACTGGACCGGTAAGAAAGGGATGGAATTTGAAGAAAAATGGGCTCAATGGAATGGCGCAAAATACGCAATCTCATGCACCAACGGTACAGCAGCCCTTCATATAGCTGTGGCAAGTCTTGGAATTGGCCCGGGTGATGAGGTTATCGTTCCTTCATATTCTTTTATTGCTTCCTCATTCGCAATAGTTCAATCCGGTGCCATTCCTGTGTTTTGTGATACAACAGAGGACCATACCATTGATCCGGATCAGATTGAACCGCTAATTACAAAACGTACAAAGGCCATAATAGTGGTACATCTTTATGGTGTTGTTGCCGATATGGGCCCCATACTCAGAATTGCGAAAAAACATAATCTGAAGATTATTGAAGATTGTGCACAGTGTTTCGGAGGGGAATATAAAGGGATCAAAGCAGGAACAATTGGCGATGCAGGCTGTTTTAGTTTTTGCCAGAGTAAACATTTCACAACCGGAGGTGAGGGAGGAATGGTTGTTACAAACAATGAAGACCTTGCCTGGGAGTGCCGTTCTTTTCGCGATCATGGATATGATGTAAAGGAGAGGCTAAATATGCTTGCTCTCGAGGAGAAGCTTCCCTATATTCATAACAGGGTCGGATTTAACTTCAGGATGACTGAGATGCAATCGGTTATTGGACTGAACGAACTTAAGAGGCTCGACTCGTGGAATCTCAAGAGGCGTTATGAATATGCTGCAATGTACGACAAGGCTTTCAGGAACCTGAGGGGAGTAAAGAGACTTCCTGTAAATACTGCTGAAAGAAAAAATGCATACTGGTGGTACCCGATAGTACTGGATACAGATTTACTCGACATTGATGCACCAGGTATGATCAATGAACTTCATGATCAGAATATTCCCTGCTACGGTATACAATGGCCTGAAGCCTATCTTGAAAAAGCATACCGGGAACACAATGGATTTGGTTCAAAAAAATTCCCTTTCAGATCTGAAGAATATACAGATAAGAAAAGTGTAAGTTATGATAATGTCTACTGCAAAACTGCCAGTTCTCTCCGCAAAAGGACCATCTCTCTCTTTCTTCATCCTTCATGGGAGGAAGAACATATCAGGAGATGTATAGATGTCTTCACAGAAACATGCGTGAGGCATCTTAAGAATTTTTAATGCAAACTTAGAGAAGATGAGAAAATCAATTATCTATCAAAAACCTGACAACCTATTATTTAAGTCCTGTAATAAGGTCCTTTTAACTTGTTTATTATTGTCCTTCCTGTCATTTAAAGGATTGGAGGCACAGACCTCTGACTTATCGGGTGCAATAGTCTGGGCAGTACCCGGAGAACATAAGGTCAGACCTGCAGATCAACCGCAGGCCAAAAACCTTGTTTGGGCTGGCGATAAGAAACAGATCAGTATTGCAGGTGCAGGTAATGAACATGTTCCGTTCCAGATTGTAATTTCAACTCCTGTTCCCAGGGGCTGGAGACCAAAAGCTCCTGGAGGATTCTTTGTCGAAGCCTCAGATCTTAAGTCAGGAGATGGTAAGATCCTTCCAAAAAAGAATATAAGCCTGTTCCTTGAGCATTACATTCAGATATATGCAATATCCAGTCCTGTTGGTGCTACCGGTTACTGGTCCGATGCCCTGGCTCCTTTAAAAGAGCCATTCAGTATGCAGGCGCAGTATGCAGTTGTTGGAAACAGGCCTGTATGGATCGATATTTTTATCCCGTCAGGTACACCAAAGGGAGTTTATACTGGTACAATTATGGTTAAACAGAATGACAAGTTAATCGAAACTCTTTCTGTTAATGTTGAGGTTTATGGATTCTCCCTTCCGGATGAAACCCACCTTATAACTTATATGAATTTGTCAAAAGGGGAAATATCAAGATTCTACAATAAACAATCCTCAACTCCTGAGATGGAAGAGACGATTCAAAACTATTTCAATTTTCTTTATGACCACAGGATGGAGACCTGGTTCAATGATCCTCTTGTACCTGAGATTACTTTAGAAGGCGGGAAAGTTGAGTTAAAATTTAATGAAAAGCGTTATGATTATTATATGAATAGTCTGAAAACCAAGAGAGTAATACTTGAGGCCGGACCTGGGGAAATTGTAAGAGGTATTAATTCCGAACCTTTTTCTCAGGAATTCAATTTAATAATAAAAAGCTATCTTGTTTCTGTTGAATCATTCTTTCAGAAAAATGGGTGGAGAGACCGCCTGGTATTTAACAGTCCCATTGATGAACCTAATACTAAAGAGGATTATGAACGTACAAGAAAATGGGCTCAGCTGGTTCATGATGCAGTTCCCGGAATACCATTTCTGGCAACTGAATCGCCTGTTACTGATAATCCTGAATGGGGTACACTCCGTGGATATGTGAACAATTTCTGTGTCCATGGGAATAGCCTTAATGATCCTGCTGTAAAACAGGCACTT
Source organism: uncultured Rikenellaceae bacterium (assembly GCA_964387565.1). Classification (GTDB taxonomy): domain Bacteria; phylum Bacteroidota; class Bacteroidia; order Bacteroidales; family VadinHA17; genus LD21. The sequence goes on from CAYLYN010000011.1 coordinate 13,267, forward strand.
CGTGAAGAACAAGCCGCTGGAGGAGAAGCAACGTGGTATATTTCATGCGACCAGTCTTATCCTCAGCCGAACTATTTTATTGATGCCCCTGCCCTCGACCCGGTGATGGTACCATGGATCACTGAAAGATACAAAATGAACGGATTTCTTTACTGGGCTGCAAATTTCTGGAACCAGACTCCTGATCCATGGCTTGATCCTGTGACATTTATATCAGGTTTTGATTGTAGCGGAGGCTATGTCCTTAACGGGGAAGGATCGCTTATCTACCCGGGCAATCATACAAGAAGATATACCGGGCAGCCTGATGTAAATGGCCCGGTATCTTCAATAAGATTTGAGCTGCTGAGAGAAGGAATAGAGGATTATGAATATTTATGGATGCTGAAAAATAATGGTGCTGCAGATTTTGCCGAACAGATTGTTCATAATCTGGTGATTGACGTCAGTACTTTCTCACGCAATCTTGACGAGCTCTACCTGGCCCGCAGATCAATGGCAACCCGGCTGGAAGATTTATTTAAAATAAAATCCCGTTAATAGCCGTATGATTGACTTTTATCTTTACCGGGGATAATTAACTTTACATTCAGATAGAAAAATGAATTCTTATTAATGATAAAGACAGATCAGAATCTTAAGCCTTCGGATCTTTCAGTTAAGCTGCAAAGATTCTGGCAGCTATCCGGAGAAAAAATACATCTTATTGATAAACAGTATGATGAAACAAAAGGCTCGCCGGTATTTACAATAAAAGGCAGATATTCAACCCGTGGCTGGACCGAATGGACCCAGGGTTTCCAGTATGGAGCTGCCATTCTTCAGTATGATGCTACAGGAGAAAAGGAATACCTCGAATCCGGAAGAAACAAAACCCTTCACAAAATGGCTCCTCATGTAAGCCATACCGGAGTACATGATCATGGATTCAACAACGTCAGTACCTATGGAAATCTTCTGCGGCTGATGGTTGAAGGAAAGCTCCCCTTTAATGAATGGGAAAAGAATTTCTATGAACTTGCGCTTAAAATCTCAGGAGCTGTTCAGGCTTCACGCTGGACAATTATTAAGGACGGCGGATTCATTCATTCATTCAACGGGGCACATTCCTTATTTGTCGATACAATAAGGTCATGCAGGGCATTAACTCTGAGTCATATGCTTGGACATGTCCTCCAGGGCGAAGGTGATGTTAAAATAGATCTTCTTGAGCGGGCTATGCTCCATATGAAGGCAACTGCAAAATATTCAGTGTTCTATGGTGAGGGTCGCGATAGTTATGATATATGGGGAAGGACAGCTCATGAGAGTATTTTTAACGTGAAAGATGGCAACTACCGGTGTCCGGGTACACAGCAGGGTTATTCCGGCTTCAGTACCTGGACAAGGGGGCTTGCATGGGCAATGTGCGGCTTTACAGAACAGCTTGAGTGGATTGAAACGATTGACAGCAGGGCACTTGATGCTACTGGCGGAATGGATGAAATTAAGGCAGTTTTCCTCCGTGCAGCAAAAGCAACCTGCGATTTCTATATAGCAAATACGCCTGTTGACGGCGTACCCTACTGGGATACAGGTGCACCGGATCTTCATCGCATGGGTAATTATCTTGATAAACCATCCGATCCTTTTAATCAGTATGAGCCTGTTGACAGCTCTGCTGCTGCTATCGCTTCACAGGGACTTATGAGGCTTGGAAATTATCTTAAGAATACCGGAGATGAGGAAGATGGAATCAATTACTGGCAGGCCGGGTTAAAAGTTATAGATACATTACTTGAAGAACCATATCTCAGCACGGGGAAAGATCACCAGGGACTTCTTTTACATACTATCTATCATCATCCTAACGGGTGGGACCATATACCTGAAGGGAGTAAAATACCTTCTGGTGAATCATGTATGTGGGGTGATTATCATATCCGGGAAGCCTGCCTTTATCTTGACAGGATAATAAACAACGGGAAGTATTATACCTATTATAATTGTGTAAAATGAGCTCTGATCGGCCTGAAGACCTGTCGCGTCTTTGTATTCATACTATCACAACTAAACCATGGAACATAGATGAGGCTGCAAAAAACTATTCAGCTTCAGGTGTTAAAGGAATAACAGTATGGCGTGATGCACTTACTGGCAGGAATATAAGGCAGACAGGTGAAATGCTTAAAAACCACGGACTGACTGTAGTTTCACTTTGCAGAGGAGGATTCTTTCCATCATCGGATAAGAACAAGAGAGTCCTTGCCATTGATGATAACAGGCGGGCTATAGAAGAAGCGCACAACCTTGGAACTGATAAGATAGTGCTTGTATGCGGTGCTGATCCTTCGCAATCGCTTTCAGATTCGCGGAAACAGATTTTCGATGGCATTTCAGCTCTCTTGCCTGAGGCACAGTCTGCCGGAATAAAACTGGCAATAGAGCCTTTGCATCCTATGTATGCAGATTCCAGGTCAGCAATAAATACAATAGCGCAGGCAAATGACCTGGCTGAAGCGATTGACAGTAAGTGGGTTGGAGTTGCAGTGGATGTTTACCATCTCTGGTGGGATCCTGATCTTGAAAATGAGATTGCAAGATGCGGGAGGAATGGATACCTGCTGGCATTTCATATATGCGACTGGAAGACTCCTACTCTGGATATGCTGAATGACAGGGGACTGATGGGTGAGGGATGCATTCCGATCAGGAAAATAAGATCGTGGGTTGAAGCAGCAGGATTCAATGGATTTATAGAAGTTGAAATATTCTCGAATATTTACTGGGGTATGGATCAACATGAATTTTTAAAGAAAATAGTTGAAGCTTTTAAGGAACATGCATAGGTGATTTTACCCCCCCCAACCCCCCCAAGGGGGGGCTTAAGAGGGTAGGCAAGTCCCCCCTGGGGGATTTAGGGGTGAAAAAAAATTAAAAAACAAAATTCAAAATATGAAACAGCATACAGTAGGAATTATAATGAACGGGGTAACAGGCAGGATGGGAACCAACCAGCATCTGCTCCGTTCTATAGTTGAAATAATAAAACAGGGTGGAGTAAAACTGAATGCAGGTGAGGCAATAATGCCTGATCCTGTTCTTGTAGGACGTGATGAAAATAAGCTTGCAAAGCTGTGCTCCGTTACAGGGATAAAAAAAATGACCACCGACCTGGATTCTGTTCTTAATGATCCGTCATATTCGGTCTATTTTGATGCCCAGACTACCGGCAGGAGAGCCGATGCTGTAAGAAAGGCTGTAAAGGCTGGTAAACACATATATTGCGAGAAGCCGGTTGCAGTCAGCACTGATATTGCGATGGAATTGTATACTCTGTGTAAAGAAGCAGGAGTCAGGAACGGTGTCGTACAGGATAAGTTATGGCTGCCCGGGATCATTAAACTGAAAAACCTGATCCGGCAGGGATTTTTTGGAAGGATACTTTCAGTCAGGGGTGAATTCGGATACTGGGTATTTGAAGGTGATACTATTCCTGCCCAGCGCCCCTCCTGGAATTATCGCAAGGAAGATGACGGGGGCATTATAGTTGACATGCTTTGTCACTGGAGATATGTGCTTGATAATGTGTTCGGAAAAGTTAAATCTGTCTCATGCCTCGGGGCAACCCATATTGATAAACGTGTGGATGAGAACGGAAAGGAATACAAATGTACTGCTGATGATTCAGCCTATGCAACATTCGAGCTTGAAAACGGTATTATAGCACATTTTAATTCATCCTGGACCGTACGGGTACGCCGTGATGATCTTCTCACACTTCAGGTTGACGGAACAAAAGGATCTGCTGTTGCCGGTCTGCGCGAATGTTATATACAACATTACGGAAATACTCCCAAACCTGTCTGGAATCCTGATATCCCGCAACCCATAAATTTCTTTGACGGATGGGCTAAAGTACCTGACCAGGAGGTATATGAAAATGCTTTTAAGGTGCAGTGGGAGCTCTTCCTGAAGCATGTGGTCAGAAATGATCCCTTCCCGTGGAACCTGCTCGAAGGTGCAAAAGGTGTTCAGCTTGCCGAAAAAGGAACAGAAAGCTGGACCAGGCGTTGCTGGGTAGATATTCCGGATCTTTAAAGAACTTAAAATAAAAGACATGAAAACAACTCGCAGGAATTTCATTACAAAATCGGTTATGACAGCTGCTGGTATAACTGCAGGAGTCAATAGTGGACTGTTAAGAGGCAGTTCATCTGCTGATAACATTCTTCCATCTGCTCTTTCAGGTGCAGCGGAGACAGATGCATTTAAGATATCAGTATTCTCGAAACACCTCCACTGGCTTGATTACCAGGGGATGGCAAAGGCACTGGCTGACCTGGGATTTGATGGCGCCGATCTGACTGTAAGACCAGGGGGTCACGTCCTGCCTGAAAAGGTTGAATCAGATCTTCCGAAGGCGGTTGAAGCTCTTGCAAAAGAGGGCAGGAGGGTCTATATGATTACTACTTCAGTTATAGATGCCGATGATCCTGTTTCAGAAAAGGTACTAAAAACGGCTTCATCGCTCGGGATAAAGCATTACAGGACAGGTTATCTGAACTATAATGATAAGAATCCTGTCAGAGATGAAATCGCTAAGTTCGATCAGAAGCTGGCAAAACTGGCTGCCCTGAATGCAAAGTATTCAATTTCAGGAGAGTATCAGAATCATTCAGGAAATTACGGGCAGGGTATTTACTTCGGTGGTCCTATCTGGGATCTTGCTGCAGCTCTTGAGAAGATAAATTCACCCTGGCTTGGATCACAATATGATGTTTACCATGCAACAGTTGAAGGAGCCAATGCATGGCCTGTTGGTCTCCGGCTGATTAGCCGGTACATCAGGTCATCAGATATAAAGGATTTCAAGTGGATGGAAACGGATGGCAAGGTAAGATCAGTTACTGTGCCCCTCGGGGAAGGAATGGTTGATTTTAAAACATACTTCTCTCTGCTGAAGGAGAACAAAATAAATATCCCTCTCTCGATGCATTTTGAATACCCGCTGGGTGGCGCAGAACATGGTAATAAGGAACTTACGATTAAGAAAGATGATGTTCTTGCAGCTATGAAGAAGGACCTTGATACGCTTAAAGTATACCTGAAAACAGCAGGATTGATAAGTTAGGTCGATCCTTTATATGCTCATATCTGTTCAGTAATCGCAACATCCTGGTGCTTTTCCGGAATAGCCATGAAAAATAAAAAATTCACATGGCTAACCCGTGAGATGAAAGTGATGCTTTATCAATAGAATAGCATGTGGAACTTTATATTATCTATGTCTTTACCCTCCTGATCAGTATAATTTGTTTTAATATATGTGGTTGTTACTACAGGATCGTGTTCCTGCCTGACCTCATTATATAGAGCAAACTTCCGTGTATAGCTGATACTTTGTATCACCATCCTTGTATGTGCTGAATTATCTGTATTAAATGAAAAAAACTGCTTTGAGTCAATGCTTCCGGGTAACAGCCAGACATTTTTGAGAACCATTGTCATTTCTCTTATGTCTATTGTGCTGGTCGGTGTTATTCCACCCCAGTTTTCCTTTTCATATATCGTCATATCGCCGGTCACAAAATTGAGAGATACCGACTGCTCCATCCAGTCAGAATGAGAACTGGCTGAAATTGTTTCATCGGTCATGCTTACGCTGGTATAAAGAGTACTGTAGTAAACATCTGCATAGTCCCTGTACACTCCGGGCATTAAGTGAAAAACATCTAATTCTTCTACAGTACCCTTCATAAAGGTATGAATGGGGGCATTTGAAGGAGATATTCCAATTGTCCAGTAGAAGGCGTCAAAAAAGCTGATATCCGGTACCGGAAGGACCTCAAGCGCATATCCTGGTTTGTATTCTTCAGTCTTATCCTTGTTGATGAAGAGCAGCCATGCCACATGTTTCTTTTTTTCCATATTGGTACCGGCAGGCGACTCAATAACAAAGGCAGAACTGTCAACATCCGAAATGTCTTCATATAAAATCTTCCTGGCTTCGCTGTCATACCTGCAGAGGTAAACCATATTCTTATCCGATTTCAGGGTGGTCCTCTTATACTTTACAAGTGCTTTTTGCTTGTCTGTATTAATGTTGTACATCTGTACCATCTGGGATGACAAATATGGGAGTTCAAGACTTATGGTGTCTTTCAGGATCTGTTTTCCGCGGACTGCCGGGAATTTGAAGAACTTGTTTGTCATGAATTCTGAAGGTGCTGTTTTCAGGTATTTCAAAGGATCAGCGCCTTCAGTGGTATCTGTCAGACTGAAAACCGGTTTGGAACCTTCTACGATGAATTTAACAAATGCTTCGTACTGATCTCCAATGTCAGCACCAAGATTATTAGTTGCGTAACTGTCGAGGTATTCAAGCCAGCTCCCGGTATATGGAGTTTCTTTCAGCAGGATTTCAGGTTTAAGCCTGGTTCCCTCTTTATAACTTCTCATATAATGAAGAAATGTTCCCGCCAGGTAGCAGAAATTGACATTCCCGAAGGCATTCTGTGTAATCATTCCCTTGTCCCAGTAATCCCATGAATTAGAGAGGAACTGGAAGATATTGTTATTGCCCGACCGGCTGTTGAGCAGGTATTTTTCCGATTCACTTACCGGAATAACAGCTTCGTTCCAGACCAGGCGGTCTGAAAGATGTGCATTCGCCTCCATCCAGAAAATATTCCCTGCATTGGAACTGATATAGTTATCCTGGGTATAATGCATGAATTCATGTGCAAGAAGACTTCTTAGGGTTTCCGGAGAATCAATGTCGCGGTTAATATTAAGGTAGTGGTTTAATAGTCCCATTAATCCTACATTTCCATCATCGTCCATCTCTTTCACATATACTGTGAATATATGATCAGGGACAGGCAGATTTAGTGCCCGGAATGCTTCCTTCACTTCATAAAGGAACTGTGCTATATCCTGTATCTGCAAGGGAGTTCCCCACTCGGGATCACCAGATGTAACATGCCATGGCTGAACTGTCTGACTCTTGCCATAGATGGAATTTAGAAAATCCTCATCCTTCTCTTTATAGAAAACACGTATGTTGTTCCTAATGAATACATCAGTATACCCCGACAGAACCTCTGTATCCCATAACCATGATAATTTTGTAAGATGATTGGTTTCAAAGACAATAGTGCTGTCCTGAAGTATTAAAGCCGATTTTCCGTAAGTAATCCATTCCTTTTTTTCTTCATCAAAATAAACAGCCTTATACCTGTCAATATTCTCCGGAGCGATGGCGTTCTTGTCAATATTTTTCAGCTTGATGAGAAGCGGGATCTCAAAAACAGAACCGATGCTTACCTTTACATCATATGCACTTGCCAGTATCCGGTTTGCCGGTGCCTCGGGCGGATTGTTAAGTTTTTTAACGGTAAGCCGGAAATCACTGTCCGTAAAATCAGCCGGAATGGTAATCTCAATACTATCAGCTGCAATGGTGACGGATTTGTCCCTGACATTCAGCAGCGTGTCGACAAGCAGGTCTCCATAGGGATTGACTTTTACCGCATCGCTGAGTAACGGATCGCAGTTTTCAAGTTTTAGCTGGTAGCGGAACAGAAGGGATGTCTTCGGGTCAATCTTGATTTTATTGTTTTCTGTACTTATAATGCTTTCCTTAATGCTGGCATTTTCAATCTGCTCAGATACATTTTCCCAGGTGATGGAATCCACAGATACCTGCCATGTAACCTCTCCCCGCAATCCTGTTGAAGGTTGCAGAAGAATGATATTGTCGGCAAATTCCTGTCCGGCTGATTCCCTCGAGGAAATTACTGTAGCTCCATCCATTTCATCATCACCCTTGATTTTCAACTCCAGTGCTGATGTTTCAAGAGCAAGCACTTTACTGTAGCTTGTGTTCCTTACCCTGCAATAGTACTTTCCGGCATCATTATCTGAAAAATGAGGGATGGTCAGAATCGCACCTTCCATCAGAAGTTCATCATCCCTGTACCATTCATATCTGTTATCTTTATGTGACAAACGGCTGAGGGATCTGATGTCTATTTTTGCAGTATCCCCATCCATGAATGTAAAGACCGAATCGGAGATCTCAACTAAAGCCTGATCATAATAGCTGAATTCATAAGCATCGGTAAAGATCGTGTCATCGGGCATGAGCGATGAAGCAATATCGCTGAATACCATTTTGTTCTTCCTTATATCCAGACTCTGTAATCCCAGGAAATTCATGGGAGGCAAAGGATTACAGATTTCATTTTCCGAAAGATATAACTCTTTTAGGCTGCCAAGAAAGCAGAAGCTCACAGGAATTGACCTGAGCCTGTTTCCATTCAGGGAAAGTACTTTAAGTCTTGATAGTTTCTCAAAGGATCCCGGGATTTCGGATATAAGGTTTTTTCCAAGATAGAGGTCTGAGAGTCTGGTGAAATCTCCAAATGACTCCGGCAAAGCTTCTATCCGGTTATCTGAAAGCTGGAGATCCCAAAGGGCAGGCATTGCACCAAGGTCAGGAAGGGTGGTCAGCAGATTTTTTGTCAGGTCAAGCCTGAAGAGTTCACTGAGATTCCTTATCGTGCCGGGAAGTGATGTAATAAGGTTATTGGCAGCTGTTATTTCCCTGAGTTTTGTCAACTGACCTATATTCTCAGGAATTGAAGTGATCTTGTTGTTGCTGATCTTCAGACCGGTAAGTTTGGTGCAATTGAGAATTGCATCAGGCAGTGCCCCTTCAATTAAATTATCTGAAATATTGAAATCACGTAAGCTGTCAAGCCCTGACACAGTCTCAGGAATACTACCTGAAAACTGATTTCCGGCAAGAACAAGGTCAGTCAGCAATCGCAGGGAACCAATTTCCTGTGGTATTGCTCCTGTTAACTGATTTTTCCAGAGATTAACAGATTTAAGATTTATTAACTGAGATACCTGTGATGGAATATTGCCTGTCAGTAAATTGTCTGCAAGAGAGAGTGAACTTAGGTTCAGGAGTCCCCATATCCCCGGAGGGAGGTTTCCGGAAAGCTTGTTACCTGAAAGATCCAATTTCTGGAGCTTCTGTAGATTACCAATTTCACCAGGGATCTGACCTGTTAAACCGGCAATGCTGATTTCCAGCGAAATAAGTCGTGTGAGAGATCCTATTTGTGAAGGAAGGTTGCCGTTCAGGGTATTGCCGCTCATTTTCAGCCACATAAGAGAAGTCAGATTGCCGGTTTCAGGCGGAATGATCCCTGAGAGCCTGTTTGAGGAGAGATCCAGTTTTATTACTCGTCCGTTTATTACGGTAACTCCCTGCCAGGTGTTCACAGGTTGTGTAAGCCAGCCATTTTTTCTAACCCACTGACTTCCCCCTGTGCTGTTATAAATAGCGACAAGGGCCAGAGAGTCCTGCTTGTTTGTCCAGATGCGTGACGGGGAGATCCCTATGATAGCATTTCCTTTCATATGATAGCTGCCCATCATACCTTCGAGAAGAAAATATCCGTTACCCGAACCATTCCAGCCAAAATTCAGATGGAAGAGATTTCCGTCGTACCCGTCGCAAACAACCGAGTGTCCGGGAGTACCATACAGTTCATAGAATACCGGACGGTTATTATCGATCTCATCCCTGAGAACCTGATAGAAAAAATCCGCATCATCATTATAGTCACTGCTGTAGATATAGCGTGCATCGGGATATTTAAAGAACGAATTGAAAGCCGTCGTTGCTTTGGATACATATGCAGAGCTTTCAGATACACCATATTTCATTTCAGCACCCACTCCTGCATGGAAAACCAGGGTATCGGTGTAAGAATTTGGTGTTGTTGTTCCACCAGGCATATTTGCCCATTTATATAAGGTATTTTCGAAATTTGCGCTTATAATTCCGTATTTGGAATGAGTATACGAATGTGAACCCGAACCACTGGCAGGGAATTTATGATACCGCATTATCTGTGCCATGGTTACTGCAACACAACCTGCAAGAGTATTCACACCCGCATCAGTATCAAAAGGACATACACTGTTAAAATCCTGACCCCAGTTAATTGATTCAATATCAAGCAGAGGAGTGCCACTCGATGCAGCACCTTTAGCCGTTGACTGAGCCGCTGCAGGAGAATCGAATGAGATCGTATGCTCATAAAGCTTAATAAGATCATTTAAACCCGGATTGCCAGATGTAAGATCAATTATACCATCAGCAGAATATCCTGTAACGACAAATCCTTCGCCGCTCTGAACAACCATCACAAACCCTGATTGCTGATCATGAAAACAGTACAGTTTGTTGGGGACAGTATCAGGCGACAAGTATGCGATCTGCAATGAAATGTGCGGATCAGTTACGTATTCACTTTTCTTTGACAATAAAAATTTTTCAGCAAAATCTTTTGCCTTAGCTGTTCTGATATCCTGTCCTTTTAGCAATGAGCCTGCTGCAATTGAAAGTGCAAGTAATAATATCCTTTTTATCGACATAAGAGCATTTGTTTGGGGGATAATGAATAATTTTGGAGCAAAAGCCGGGTTCCTCTCATAATACCACAATCTTTCTCCAGCCTAACTGCTGACCATTTTCAGTTTCAAATCTGATAAAATATATGCCCGGGGGAAAACTGATGCCTAGCTGTGTTACTCCGGATATTTTCTTTTGAAGCATTATCTTTCCGTTGCTGCTGATGAATGTAGCATTTATAATGCCGGGAATTTTATCAGGATTTATCGTAATTGATTTTGATGCAGGTACAGGGTAAACTGAGATATTGAAACTGCCGGCAACTTCATCATTAATACCCGTTGCTGTCATTCTTACTGAGCAATTGTTTGCATCTGTAACCATAACAGAATATATTCCCGAGATAAAAGCAGCTATAAGTTCAATACGTGCGGTCGTCCCTATTACCTCATCATTTCTTAGCCATTGATAACGGAACGGTCCTGTTCCACCGGTGATACCCAGGTTCTCACCTAATATCAGCGCATTGTCTGTTTGGGTATACAGGCCATCTGTGGCAGTAACTTCAAGTATTTCAGGCTGATCAACAACAACTTCAACAATGGTTTGTGATTTAACTGTTAATGCAAATAGTACCATTGCCAGTATAATCAGAGGTCTTTTTACTGAGCCGGGATTTATTAATATCATAAAGGAAGAAAATTGTATTAATAGATTAATTCTCGTGAAGAGTAAAGATGTGGAAAAATATCAGATATGAAACTGTTTTTTGACGAACTGTTAAATTATTAACACTAATTAAGAATTACACCTGATTAACGAGTTAAAAGATAAAAAAGTCCGGTCAGCAGCCTTAAAAAATCTACTTCAGCCATTTATCGAACCAGTCGAATGCCTCTTTCTGCATTTCTGCATCGAACTTGTGTTCACCAGGGTAAAATGAACATTTGTACTTGTCAGAAGCACCCGCCTTTTTATAAATCTCGCCAAGTATCTGGTTAGCAGCATTCATTTCAGGAACCGTATACAAGTCATCATCGGTGTCATTAAGTACAAGTGTAGGAAGTGGAACCCTCAGGCCGAGTATCTCCGGGAAGTCAAGTTCATTTGGAAGTACCGGAACATAGGTCATCCAGGTATGTGTAAATGATTTATTCAGTACAAAGTCTCTCCATGTTGTCATGAAGCCGACACAAACAGCGCACTTTATCCTTCTTTCGAGCCCGCCTGTAAAAACTGTTCTCATTCCCCCGCCTGAAAGTCCGCCGCATCCTATTTTATCTTTTATTACGTCTTTTCTGGAGCTTAGTATATCAAGAGCAATCCTGTCTTCTGCCATAAACACTCCTGGCCATGTTGTACCTGCGCTGAAAAGCGATTTTGCCATAATATGCTCATGGTTGCCTGCCCACTGGTTGTAGGCTGCTATATTTTTCGGATCCTCCGGATTTTCATCTGTCAGTCCTTCCCGGAATCTTTCCGGGATATCCTGCATTAATACTCTCCGGCTGGCAAACGGGAATGCATCCGAAACAAGTACAACATATCCTCTTTTAGCAATTTCATTTGCCCAGGCATTTCCACTGTAGTAATTGGTCTGATGTTCCTTCATCAGAGGATGCTGGTCATTACCTGTCCTGGTTATCTTCCTTGTGCCAAAGTATTTGTTGCCTCCATGATCATGGAAGGCAAGTATTCCGGGCAGCGGATTTTTTGCGTCTGCAGGCTTTAATAGGATGGCGTCAGTTGGACGTCCGTAAGGCAGCTTCCATGAAAGTTCTTCAATATGCAGACCATCCCATATATATTGTCTCTTAACAGTAACTGCAGGGGCTGAACCGATATCAGGGACAGCAAGTCTGTCCCTTACTTTTGATTCTGCTGCTTGGTGCCATTTATTGATATCATTCCACTCTTTCCTTCGGAATGAGAGTGAAGGCATCTTGTCATTTGCAAGTGATGTTGCCCATTTGCCATATTGTCCGATAAGGCTTAAGCTTTCTTTGTTCTGTATCATCGTATTTAAATTATTTTCACTGGGAAATCCGGTAGCTAAACTGAACTGATCGGGCTGTGATGCAAATCCACGGGAGAGGCCGCTTCCTGCTATTCCCAGTCCGGCCATCCCTGCATACTTTATGAACTTTCTTCTGCTGTTTTTCATATCGGGCTGATATAACTGATTTATGAAGCATGAAGTTACGGAAAAATGATTTAACCGCAAGGCATAATTCTGGCTAAAGGCTTTTTTGGTTACACAAAGTTCCACAGAGGATTCACAGAGTTCCACAGAGTAGATAGATGTAAAAATCTCTTTTCCCCACAGATGTTTGCCTATGGGTAACTTTGATAGCCATTACTCTAAAAATACAATTCTTTGATTGACGGCTATGCTCTGTGTCCCTCTGTGCTTCTCTGGATTTTCTCTGTGTAAGTTCTTAATAAGAGAAAAAAGACTCTTCAATTTTTATTGACACTGTTAAAAGTCAGTGGGCAAAGTTAAATCTTCAGGGTAATTCCTATCTTTATATAATACGTTCCAATTGAGAACAAAATGAAACATCTGAAATATCTTCTGTTTATGATCCTTGCTTGTTTTCTCTGGATGTGCACAGGATCTTCTCATAAAGAATCATTTACAAGTAAGGACTTCATTGATCCCCCGATCCGTTACTGGCCAAGGCCTTTATACTTCTGGAATAATACAACTGTAAGCGCCGGAACACTGACTGAGCAAATGCAAAAAATGAGGGATGAATGTGGTTATGGAGGCTTTGGTGTCGTTCCTTTCGGGAAGGATTTTAAACCTGAATATCTTTCAGAAGAGTATCTGCAGTTATATGGAACAATGCTTGAGAAGGCGAAGGAATTGGGTATGATCATAAGCCTGTATGACGAATTCGGATTCCCAAGCGGATCAGTTGGTGCCTTTGCAGAAGGCGATGGAAAGCCACGATTTCAGCAGAAATATCCTGAACTGACCGTACAAAGACTCGACAAATCGGAAGAGGAGATAACAGGTCCCACGGTATACAGAAAGGAAGTGCCTGATGGAAAGCTTATGGGTGCTGTTGCAATGGAAGTAAATGACAAAAGACGGATTGATATCACTCCGAATATTACCGATGGCAACCTTAAATGGGACGTTCCCCCAGGGAAATGGAAAGTAATGTTCTTCAATTGTGTTATTGATGGAAATCCTCTGGCAGATTATCTCAATCCGGCAGCTGTCAGTAAGTTTACCAGTATGGTGCATGATGTCTACTTTGACCGTTTCAGGGATTATTTCGGATCGGTTATTTATGGGACCTTTTTTGATGAACCTTCCATGTACAGAGCTGACTTTCGAATGTGGACTGAAAGATTTAATATAAAATTCGAAGAAAAATATCAGTTTAGCCCTGTATTGCTGTATCCTGCAATGTGGTATGACATTGGTCCTGCAACAGAATCAGCAAGGAGTTATTTATTTGGCTTCAGGGGTGAGCTGTTTTGTGAGGGTTTTCCGAAGGTAGTCAGCGACTGGTCAGTGGATCATGGGATAACTGCTACAGGTCATGTGGCGCCTGAAGAGGCTTTTATTCCTGCCAATTCATCCGGTGACCTGATGAAGACCTTTAAGTACCTTGAAATTCCGGGAATAGATAAAATAGGCGGACATCGTCCTGCTGAAAGGTTCTATAAGCTGATCAGCTCTTCAGCATATAACTGGGATAAGAACCTTGTTATGTCTGAAACATTCGGAGCCATGCCTAATTATGATGAGCCCGGAGATCTGTCATGGAATGATATATGGTCCATAGCAAATGACCAGTACTCTAAAGGTATAAATATGCTAATCCCTCATGCAGTATGGTATGATAATACACGTGTAACATATAAGCCTGAACTTTCGTACCGTAATCCGCTTTATTCAGACAGCCTGAAGGCTTTCACCACATACCTCTCAAGGCTCAATGTTATATTGCAGGCAGAGGGAAGGCATGTTGCAGATATTGCAGTGCTATATCCCGTTCATTCGCTTCTTGGAGACCACTATTTCTACACAGAAACCGGACCTGCAAATGTTGACGGATGGGTGGATCCTGAAAACAACTTTTTTAATGAGGCAGTCTCAAAAATTGACTACATAAATATAGGAGAATGGCTAATCAATGGTAATGGACTTGATTATACATATATACATCCTGAAGTACTGGATGAAAAATGCATCGTTTCCGGAAGCAATCTGATTATGGATAACAATTCAAACAAGGAGAGCTTCAAGGTACTTATTCTGCCTTCGTGTTCATTGATCTCATTGGGAAATCTCAGGAAGGTTACCGATTATTATAATTCCGGAGGGATGGTTCTTTTTACTACCCGTTTGCCAGGTAAAGCATGTGATCCGGCAAATGATAAGGAGATAGAAACTCTTATGCGATCAATCTTTCCTCAGCTTGAAGACGACGCACTGGAATTTTTTGAAAACAAAAATGGAGGAAAAGCTTGTTTCATCCCTGATCCTGATGCTGTCGGACTATCGGAGCTTCTGCTTGGCTCGGGGATAGAATTTGATGTCAGGTATCCGTCGAATCCCGATATCCAGTATATCCACAAGATAATCCGTAACCGAAACTTATATTTTATTGCCAATACAGGCAAAGAGATTATTAAGTCAGAAGTGAAACTCAGAGGGCAAATGACTCTTGAGATCTGGGATCCACATACAGGAGCAATCAGTGAAACTGAAACTGTGCATGAAAAAAACGAAACTTCAGGTTCCGTTTTCACTCTTGTGAAACTTGACCTGAAGCCTTTTCATTCGATATTTCTTGTAGAGAAAGAGTAACAGGTATTGCTTATTTAACTAATTTTCTGATGGTTGGCTCGAGGGCTTCAGCAATTCTTATCATGCCGATATCATTTGGATGGACTCCGTCGACAGTTCCCTCATAGTCAAAGCCAATCAGATCATCACCCTTCCGGTAATAGAGGTTTTTGATCCCGGCATCCCTGAGCGATTCATATGCTCTTTTCAGTTCAAGATTCTTCTTTGCATTTTCAGCTTCTGAAGGTTTAGCAAATCCACTTACATACGGATAAGCCTCCACGAATAGTACCGGAACTTCAGGTCTCTCCCTGTGCAGTTTCATGACAAGTTCAACAGCCCTTTCATAAATAAGTTCTTTTCTTGTATTAGGGTTACAGTCAATTACATATAATGCCGCATCAGTTTCACATAGTGCATCTCCGACAGAAAGATCGAAAGTGCCATTCCCGCTAAACCCCATGTTTATAAAAGGACGATCCATTGATCTTGCAAGAATATTTGTGAACAGAAGTCCCGGTCTTGAAGCACAGCCACCCTGGGCAATGCTGCTGCCATAATAAACAACAGGTTTTTCAGAGATGAGGTGCCTGTCCTGAGGAACTGATATGGAGGAACTGCTGCTAATTCCAATCAAAACTGTATCAGCACCATCATAAAGTGGCAGGTTCAGCAAATATTCCCTGTAATCTTCTCCTGCGCCTCTTACCATCATAAATTCATTACTTTTACCCTTTACTCTTCCGGTATTTATGTATTTCCATTTTCCATCCACGAGTGAATAGAGATCGACGCCTTTGATACCGGTAAATGGCATATGATCCATAACCGCATCATTTTTAACGCTCCAGCGTACTGCAATAAAAGGAGAGTTTGAACGGAACCTGATAGAAATTCCGGCAGAATGCTGTCCCAGGCTCCAGACCTCTTTCCTTAAAGTATTTTCATATTTGTCAGGGAACCGTGCATAGTTCTTCTCTGAATGAAACCTCCCTATTATTGTAAATTGCTGCCCGTCATAAAATTTAATTGTGTCGTTTATCTGGTTTGAAAGACCCCGATCTTCCTGCCAGGTGGCGGTAAGATCACCCCCTGAAGGGGGTATAATACCCTGATTTTCATAATAGTTATATTTTAACCCCCCTTTAGGGGGGCTGGGGGGCAGTATCAGCAGGGCAGAAGTCCCTTCATGGTGTCCGGAGTAAGCAAAATTATAAGAAAAGGGGCTGCTGGCATTAGCTAAAGGTACAGTACATACCTTGCTGACAAGCAAAAAAAGTATTATCTCTTTCATCTGGAATAGTATGCAATTTCTCATTTCTTATTTTTCCTATGCTTCTTCAACAACTTTCCACCCTGCAGTATCGGCCAGTGCGAATACATGTTCCTTAAGGTCGCCATAAAATGTTACCCTGTGCCATCCCCATGCTGACCACTGACCAAAAAGCTTTTCAATATCACCGACAGGTTCAGCACATATCTTGGTTCTGCAGGCCCTGTCGTCAGGATCATTTGCGACAGCTTTTGCCTGGTGGAATAGTATCTCTTTTTTCGATGCATCAACTTCGAGGGATGTTGTCATATAATCAACCGGTAGTATAGATCTTACTGATGCTCCCTGCCTGTCGTCCGAGTGAGTCATTATTGTGAAAGGATTAACAGGGCCGTCAGGTCCGAAAGCTTTATTGGAGGCGACACAGTGGGCATAAATAATCTGACGTTTCGAGGTATCTATGACGGGATCGGAAATATAACCGGGACGACCTGTCATGTTGGTGAATGTTACCATCGTTGCTGTCGATCGCACATCAGCTTCACATGCTCCTACCAGTCCTTCATTCAGCAACTCATGAAATCCCAGGCAGGGATAAGCCTGTATGTGACCCCCGTAAAATCCTCCAAGGCAATTTACTGTTATGGCATTGGCATTATGGTTTTTAAGTACAGATTTCATGCCCAGATACATAGCAGCTGATGTCTGCAGTGTACCGGGAGAAACATCATTGATGGCAGAAGAGTTTTTCTGCCATTTCTCAACAATTCTCTGAGCTTCATATGGATTAGCAGTTTCCCATGCTTTATTTAATTCGGCAAATGTTATATACTCAACCGGTATTCCCAGGATAGGATCTGCAGTACCAGTTTTCTGGTCGCGTGCTACAAGTATTCTTGATTCCCTGTTCTTTTTCAGGCACTCTTCCGTACTTACTGCTTTAAGATTATCAGCCTTGCAGCTCATGTTCCCTGGAAGGGGAGTGGCTTTCAGCCTTACATTCCGTGTTGCAGCTGCAAATTCAGCAGCAGTACCTCCTTTACTTATTATATCAAAGCACCCGACTGCTCCCAGGAGATCATGAGTGCGTGACGAGGCTACAAATCCTACATTAGGAGTTTTATCTCTGAGAAATGCTGAGGTATAAACAAGGAAACCACCGCTTCCCCCGAACTGGAAATCCACATAAAGGACTGGTTTTCCAGATTTTGCAGCTGTCTGTACAACCTGGTTCCAGCAGTTCATCTGGAAAACAATATATCCGTCAATATTCTCTTTTGCATCATCTGCAATTATCTTTTCTGCATCTTCCTGTCCTGTAGCCAGAGATGAAAAGAAATCATATTCAGGGAATTGATTGGTAAGTGTTGAATTTGTAGTTTCTATAAAGGGGGCAAAATCGAATCCAACATTAGGCCAGTCAGGTTTTGTCTGCTGCAGGGAATGAAGAGAATAAATATTTCTGATCTTAAGCCTTTTTTTGGTTCCTGAAACAGGAGCTGCGGAGAGGAATGAAACAGGCTTCAGCGCAAAGCATGCTCCACAGGCAGCACACGCAGAAATGAAGCCTCGCCTGGTTGATAAGGATGTTTTAGCAGGTTTCATGGTGATATAGATTGAATTAAAACTCTATACTAAGTTAATTAATCTTCCTGATATAGAACATATAAAACACTTATTCAAGAACATTAATTACCACTCTCGAAGCATTGTTTTTATCGTGATAGATCCTGTGTGTGGCTTTCCGGAACTCCTTTTCGCTCGCATTGTATATATCTGTGAAATTCTGAGGATTCAGATCAACAAGCGGGAACCAGGAGCTCTGAACCTGTATCATGATCCGGTGTCCCTTCCTGAAACAATGTGAAACATCTGGAAGAGGATAATTCACTTTTGTCGGAACTCCGGGATCAAATGGTTCCGGTTTCTCAAAACTGTTCCGGAATTTTCCTCTCATGACCTCTGCTCTTACAAGCATCTGGTATCCACCTATATCACACGATTCTTTCGCGCTTGTAGGACCATTATAATTATCAGGATAAACATCTATCAGCTTGACAATCCAGTCAGCATCCGTGCCTGTTGTTGAGACCATGAGATCTGCAATTACAGGTCCTGCAAGGACTATATCATTTTCGAGGACATCTGTCTGATAAACCATAACATCAGGTCTTCTTGATGCAAATCTCTGGTCGTTGCGCATGTACTCGCGCGTTCTTGTCAGATGAATACCATCATCATAGGCTACTGGTTTCGCAGGATCGCTTACAAATTCATCAAAACTCTCCCGTTCTTCAGGTGCTTTAAAAGACAAAAGTCCATCCTTCTGAAGGTAAAGAAACCTTGGGGTACTTTTTGCAGGGGGCCATGTTTCATATTTCTTCCAGATATCTGATCCCGTTTCGAAAATTATTGCTTCGGCAGGTAGTGAAGCAGATTTGTTGTTTAGGTATTTTTCGAAAAAAGGGAATTCTACATTTTCCTGGTACCATGTTGCCGAATTTTTCTCAGGATTTATATCGCAGAAAATTTCATGGGCATCTCCATACCAGCCACCTGTTCCGCCTGACCATCCTCCGTGGTACCATGGTCCCATGGTCAGGAAGTTGTCATTTCCGGTATTCTGCTTTTCCAGTGCCTCATAAGTATGAAGTGCTCCCCAGCAGTCCTCAGCATCAAAAAAACCACCTACTACCAGTGTTGCAGGTTTGATATTTATTAAGTGTGTACGAATGTTCCTTGCTTTCCAGAAATCATCATATGTGCCATGCTTCATCAGGTCATTCCAGAATTTCAGCGTATCGCCAAAGTATTTTTGTTTTGCATTTCTGAGGGGACCCATTTCCAGGAAAAATTTGTAATTATCCTGTGTAGGGAATATAAATGATGTAGGGCCTTTGTCAGGGGTGATTGGAACTGGACGAGGTTTACCAAAGGCTCTGTAAAACATGAATGCATCGATAAGCATAAAGGCACCATTATGATGCCAGTCATCACCCATAAACCAGTCGGTTACAGGTGCCTGTGGTGAAACAGCCTTTACAGCAGGATGTGCTCCGGGAAGTGATGCAGAAGCATAAAATCCGGGATATGAAATGCCATAGATACCGACATTGCCATTATGCGAATCAAGATTTTTAATGAGCCAGTCCACAGTATCATATGTGTCACTGCTTTCATCAATATCCTTTTTGCCTTTCTTATCCGGATTATGAGGACGGATGTCAACAAATTCTCCTTCACTCATCCACCGGCCTCTTACATCCTGGTAAACAATTATATATCCCTCCTTTACAAACAGCATGGAGGGCACCAGTGAACTGGCATACCTGTCTTCACCATAAGGCGAAAGGGAATACGGGGTACGTGTGATCAGTATCGGGTGCTTTTTCGATTTATCAGCAGGCTCATAAATTGTTGTGAATAATTTCACACCATCACGCATCTGGATGTAATGTTCCGATTTGATATAGTTCTTTTTAATAAAGGAAGCCTTGTCTTCTTTCTGCCCATAGGTGTACAGGCTTGTAATAAGAAACAGAAAAAGGATTGTTTTTTTCATCGCAGAATAATTTTTTTAAAGGTCATGTGGAAACACATTATGAAAGCTA
Source organism: uncultured Rikenellaceae bacterium (assembly GCA_964387565.1). GTDB lineage: Bacteria > Bacteroidota > Bacteroidia > Bacteroidales > VadinHA17 > LD21. The sequence continues at coordinate 33,378 of CAYLYN010000011.1, forward strand.
TCTGTATGAATACCAGTTAAATGAATACAAGTGTGCTCATTAAGTTGTTTATTTCTTCTCATAAACAACCTCTTTCGACCCGCTGATTGTGTTTCCTTCAGCAGTAATATTTGAGCTGTTCTTTCCTATGAGTATCGCTGTTTTCTGATTTCCTTTGCCTGTGGACCGGATAATATTATTCTTAATGGTGATATTGTTTGTAACTCCTCCAATGTAAAATCCTGCTGCTTCACCTCCTGTGCCATTATTCTCAATCGTGTTACCTGTAAATATGTTGCGATGACCTGCATTCTGTTCATTCTCATTACGGAATAAAACACCCTGGTTTGCATTCTCATATACATGATTATTCTCAAAGACATTGTCTGTATCCTTATGCCCGATTGATATACCGTTGTTGCGGTTAGCATATATTGTATTGTTTCTGAAGATACCATTCTGTACTCTCCAGCAGAGGAATAACCCGTCACCCTTATTGTGATGACTAATGCAGTTCTCAACAGTCGACCTGTCTGATCCAGTTCCCGGGTGAAAACCAAGTCCGTCACCATTTGAAGCTTCACACCCTCTGACAGTTATCCCTTCTGTAATCTGCCAGCTGAATGAGTCGCCGTTGAACTCATTTACCCGGACATTCTCAACAAGGCAGTTCTTTGATTTATGAATATAAATACCTCCTCCTCTGCATCCGTTAATATAATCATTGGTTGCCTTATTTCCTTCAACAACCAGGTCAGAAATTTTCACATTATCAGCACCTACTGCTTCCACAATGGAACATCCGTTTGATACTACTCCATTGAGAGCTGCTATATAGTCATTTACTGTTCCATTGTCGAAATAGATTACATTATCAACAATATCAGTTATGACTGCTGTTGTAACATCCCAGCCATTATTATGCTCATCATCAGAAAGCTGAATACCCATGCCAGTTTTAAATCCACTTACATCTTTAACAACAGCTTTCATCATACCCCAGTCTGCATCAATTATATAGCTGGTCCTGAATCCATTACATTTTTTGAGTATGGTTGATTTGCCTGATCCTTTTAATGTAATATTATCACATAGTCTAACAGGTCCGGTTATATCAAATGTGCCGGGATTAAGTTTTACAGTTCCTCCGCCACGGGACCTGATGGCATCGACAGCTATCTGTATAGCTGATGATGTAAATCCTGGAATATCGGCATCAGGTCCTCCGACAGTAATGACTTTGTCAGCATACCTGACATCCACCAGGCCTATTCCCTGTCCATAGCCTGTTAAGCTTAGAAAAGAGATTACAATTGCCAGTAATGCAACAGATTGAAATTTTTGTTTCATAACTTATTAATATAATTTAAGTTTAAAAATAACTATTTAACCACAGAGTCCACAGAGTCCCGATAGCTATCGGGAGGGAAGGGGGTTTATAATTATCATTTTTGCTTTATCTCTTCAATCATTTCTCCCATTAATATCCTGCATTTATCCCAGGCTTCTGAATCAAAGCTCCATACATCGAGATTTCCTATTGAATTAGGGCCAAATGGTTGCTTAATAATTGAGTTAACAATAGAATCAACCCTGTTATTATTGCCGTCAGCTTCGGCAAGGAGTCTCATATATTCGTATTCCTGTACACCATCGCGCATCGCTTTCAGCCTTATTGACGGACAGGGCCCGTTTACATTCGGAATAACTCCGGGTGCATAAATCATTAGTGCGCTGCCATTTATCTTTTTGTAAGTGAACTCAGCCTCCTGCTCTGATCTTAATTTTGAAGCATCCTTCCATGATTCAGTGTCATACCAGCCGTTTACCCAGCCTGCACCTGCACCCCAGCTGAGCCATGAGAAGGTTCGGTATTTCCAGCAAGCCCAGCTTATAGCCCTGTCATTGACCAGTGGAAGATCGAGGATGGTGGAACTTCCAACCCAGCTGTTGATCTTGCTCTCATAAAGCATGGGGCCGTACAGCCAAACTTTTATACCCATATCCTGGTACTTTTTTATTGTGATGTAATCATATTCTATTGTGTGAGATGCCCATGATGAGATAGAATTTTTAACTATCTGAAGGGCCTCCTCGGTATAGCCTCCGTCGATTCTGAACAAAGCTTCAGGGTAATATTCCCTGAATATATCACCATAATATACCATCCTGCTCCAGGCTTCAGGGAAATACGACTCATCAAGACCATTCAGGTATACAGTGATATCTGTCTTTGAAGGATCGATCAGTTTACTGAAGTGGTTTCTGACCTGTTTAATGCAGTCTACATAAATCGCTCTGTTTCTGTCATTTCTTTCCACATCAGGTGTTCCGATATCGGGCCAGCCCCTTGTTCCATGCTTGCCGTAGACATCAAACGGAAGTACAAAAGTCTCAAGAGGTTCTCCGTAACCCGGACCGTATTCATAACCATAATCACTGGTAAAGGCTTCACCCGAAAAATATTTCCCAAGCCTTAAATCATGTCTGGTCCAGTCAATTATGGCTTTACCAGATGGAGCTAGCTTCATTTCAGGTTCATAAGTAGGATCAAGCATTGCTACCCTGTTCCGTTTCAGGAGCTGGTAAATCTCAAGTTCCTGTTTTTCACCCATACTTCTTACAAATCCTTCATGCTGAAGGGCTGCTTTAAATTTGTTTTCGTTTGGAATTGCAAAATCCCATACGGTCAGTTCCACCGGAATCTCTTTGGTCTCATCGCCAATATTTACAGATATTTTCGTGTTGTATTTTCCTGGTAATGCATCATCCCTCTTAAAAGGCACATACTGGTCAATCCATACTATCATTGATTTCTGATTGTCAATCCTGTTGTTGAAGTCAGGAAGCCATAAGGGGTATGTCCACCTGTGCCTTACCTGTGATGAGTCGTCCTGTATGTACCTGAAAGGTATCAATGCATCGGGATACCAGCCGGTACCAAGGGAGGCTGCATCATATCCTGTACTGGGTGTTTTGACTTCAACTGCCCATTCAAGGAAGAGTTCCGGTTTGATATTTAATTTCCTGTCATTTCCTGCAAATTCAGGTAAAAATATTCTGATATTATCAAGAGTCTTTCCTGATAGATTTGTTAGTACAACCTGGAATGAGAAATATTCTCCCCGGGCAGCATGTAGAGTGACACTTTTGCCATCATATATATGATTTTTTTTCAACATATCTTCCTGTTGTTCAGCATCATTTTTATGAAGGATAAACCGGTTATCGATAATTTTACTGGTTGATGGATCGAGCCTTACTGAGGATGGCAGAACAGATAAATCCCAGCTTTCTTTGCTGTTGGTATTAACAGATTGATTGCATCCGCTAATAAAAGCAGGTAACATTAGCAGCAGGTATAGTCTTTTCATTATTGCAGACTTTAATGAAGTGAATCTGGAGAACTTGTATACTTAAGCTTAAAAATAAGAATTAATATTGACACTTTCACCCGCAACTGAGGATTGCGAGCTGCATAAATCGTATATTTATGGAGAATAAAGTATTTTATATTCCCATGAATTCAAAAGAGAGAGTTCTTGCTGCCGTAAACCATAAAGTACCTGATCGTGTTCCAATAACTTTTGACGCTGCCCCCGAGGTTTATAATGCTCTTTATAAACATTTTAGTATTAATTCAAAAGAAGAGCTTTTTAATATGCTTCACTGCGATACGTGGATGATCCTGCCTGGGAACTTTGTTTATACAAAGGACGAAGAAACAAAACCGGAAAAAACAACAGTATGGGGACACAGGACAATTGTAAAGGCTTATCCCGGAGGAACATATGATGAAGTATCTTACAATCCTCTGGCAGGTAAGGATGAAATCTCTGATCTGAAACGCTATAACTGGCCTGCACCTGATATTTTCGATTTCTCTCATTTTACCGGCGAGGCTGAATTGCATTCAGACAGAGCCATTATTGGAGTCTTTACATGGGGTCCGTATTTCATTTCATTGTTTTTAAGAGGGCTGGAAAATCTTATGCTCGATTTTGCGATCAGAAAAGATTATGTAAGATATATGATCAATACACTTACTGATATCTCTGTTGCTGCTCTGACAAGGATGCTGGAGTCGCATGGCAAAGGGATCGATATTGTATATATGGCTGATGACTATTGCTCACAGGATGGGCCTATGTTCAGCCCTGATGATTTTAAGGAACTGATTTTTCCTTATTTAAAAAGGATGGTTGACCTTACGCATAAGCATAATAAGAAGTTTCTGCTTCATGTTTGCGGAGCTGTGCGTCCTTTGTTGCCGATGATATTAGATGCCGGAGTAGACATGCTTGAGCCTCTTCAGATAACGGCTGAAGGCATGGAGCCTGCTGTACTTAAGAGGGATTTTGGAAAGCACATCTGCTTTTATGGTGGTGTCGATCTTCAGCAGATACTTTGCAAAGGCACAACCACCGAGGTATCTGATGAAGTTAAGAGACTCATTGATATTCTGAATGTTGATGGTGGATATATCCTTGGACCGGGACATACATATATTCAGGTTGATACTCCTCTTGAAAACATTATCACTATGTATGAAACTGCATTTAATCACATCTGAATCTGACATTATTTTCCTTTTGATTTTTTCCTATATTGTATCCTTTTATAAACATTAAATCACTAATGACTTCTGTAAATAACGCTTCAGGCAGACCTGCCCAGGTAAAGTGGATGACAGTAGGCACAATAGGCCTTCTCTTTTTCATTTTTGGATTTGTAACATGGCTTAACGGGATACTGATCCCATATTTAAAAATCAGCTGCGAACTTAACCATTTTGAGTCCTATCTTGTGGCATTCTCATTTTATGTTGCCTACGTTATTATGGCTCTCCCTGCCTCGTGGATACTTAAACGTACAGGACTTAAATCAGGTATGATGTACGGCTTGTTCATTATGGCTATTGGAGCCATTTTCTTTGTTCCTGCTGCCTTCACCAGAACTTATGGGATATTTCTTACCGGTTTATTTGTTATGGGAACCGGTCTGGCTATTCTGCAGACTGCTGCAAATCCTTATATTACACTTCTGGGACCCATAGAGAGCGCTGCTCAACGAATAAGTATTATGGGGATTGCCAATAAATCGGCAGGGGTAATAGCTACATTTTTATTTGGAATGATGGCATTGAAAAACGGAGATGCCTTGCTGGCAAGTCTTGAAGATATGGATGTAGCACAAAAAGCAGTGGCCCTTGACGACCTTGCTTCAAGAGTGATCATTCCCTATCTGGGTATGGCTCTGATACTTGCAGCTATTGGAGTTTTTGTAAAAATTTCCGGATTACCGGAAATTGATCCTAATGGACAGAATAATGAAGAAGATGATAAATTCCATAGTTCAAAAACTTCTATTTTTCAGTTCCCGTTTCTGTTGCTCGGAGTTCTGGCTATTTTCAGTGAAGTAGGACTTGAGATAGTTGCAGGGGATACTATAATAAGTTACGGTCTGAGCCAGGGGATACCTGTCTCTATAGCAAAACACTTTACATCACTTGTCATGATTGCCTCGATAATCGGTTATACATGCGGAATAATTTTGATCCCGCGCTATATTTCACAGAGTACTGCCCTTCGTTCATGTGCGGTACTTGGTATTGTTCTGACGGGTTTGGCAGTTGCATCTCCCAAAATGATTTCTGTGGTATTCATTGCTCTTCTGGGACTTGCAAATGCATTAATGTGGCCGTCTATATGGCCCCTGGCAATTGAGGGACTAGGCCGGTTCACCCGTGTAGGATCGTCATTGCTTATAATGGGCAACCTTGGAGGTGCTTTAATTCCTCTGCTATATGGGCGCCTGGCAGATGTGCTGAATCCCCAGCAGGCGTATCTTGTTATAATTCCTTTTTATTTTTATATTTTGTATTATGCCGTTGCAGGTCATAAAGTTGGAAAAAGGATAAAGAGTACATCATAATATTAAATATCAGTAATATGGAAAATTTCTCAAGAAGGCAGTTTATCAAGACAGGCACTCTGGCTACAATTGGTCTTGGTGTTCTGACTGACAGGGCTCATGGTGAACCGGGTCCCGACAAAAGCGTCAGGATCGGAGTTATCGGAACAGGAAACAGGGGCAAGTCACATGTGCAGAACCTGTTGAATATACCCGGAGTTGAAGTGGCAGCAGTCTGTGATCTTCTGGACAGTCAGACCAATGCTGCTTCCGATATGTGTGTCAGGGCGGGAAGGAAGAAACCTGCTGTCTATGTGAAGGATGAATTCACCTACCGACAGATGCTGGCAAAAGAAAAGCTGGATGCTGTTATCATTGCAACCTATTGGGATTCACATGCACCAATAGCTATTGAAGCAATGAATAATGGCACCTATCCCGGTATTGAAGTACCGGCAGCTCTTACTGTCGAAAACACATGGAAACTGATTGAAACATCAGAAAAGACCGGAATCCCTTGCATGATGCTGGAGAACTGGAGTTTCAGACAGGATAACCTGGCTGCTCTTAACATGAAACGACTGGGAATGTTCGGAGATATTGTACATTGCCATTGCGCCCACTCACATGATTGCATTGATCACTGGTTTTTCGACAGCAAAACCGGAGATCAACGCTGGCCGGCTGAGTACCTCCTTAAATATAACAGGGATCAGTATCCTACACATGCAGTAGGTCCGATAATCAGCTGGATGGATATTAACAGGGGAGATATATTCACGGAGATCTATTCTACTGCTTCTGCATCAAAAGGTATCAATGCCTATTTTAAAAGGGAGTTCGGGGAAAATCATCCCAATGGTAAAATAAAATGGAAGCAGGGAGACATTGTTACTTCATTGCTTAAGACAAAATCAGGCAAGACTCTGGTTATCAACTATGACATGCAACTTCCACGTCCATATTCAAACAGGTGGATGCTGCAGGGTACCAAAGGTGTCTATTATGAGGAAAAGAACTCTATCTCGCTGGTTACCAGTCCCAGATACCATGAATGGGAGCCATGGAAACCATATGAGGAGAAGTATAACCATAAGTGGTGGGATGCCGATTATTCTTCACAGGGACATGGAGGAACCGATTATGTTATGATGAGTCAGTTCATTGATGCAGTTAAGAAGAAAGGACCGACACCAATTGACGTCTATGACTCTGCCGTAATGACTGCAATAGTTGAGCTATCAGGTATTTCAATTGAGAAAAATGCACCTGTACCTTTTCCTGATTTCACAAAGGGCAAATGGGAGACAAGTAAACCTTATTTTGGGATGGATTTGAGTCTTTAATCAATGTCAAATTATCTAAAATGGTGTAAAAAAATAACCACAGAGGGCACAAAGTAAAAACACTGAGAACACAAAGATTTAAAAATATTAAATCTGACTCTGTGTCCTCTGTGTTAACTCTGTGAACTCTGTGTTTAAAAAATTAGTATTTCTGAAGTATGAAGGTAAAATTTTGCAGGACCGATGTGGAATACCCGGGTGAAAAACTTGGCGAACTCAGGGATTCAAATGATCTACTTGGAGATTTTACGGCAATTAAAAAAAGGATTGACCAGGACGGTTATCTTTTATTCAGGAATTTTCTGGACAGGTATACTGTGATGAATGCACGCGAAGCAATCGTCAGGTATATGGATGATAAAAATGCCCTGGTAAAAGGTACTCCGCTGCTTGAAGCCGTTATGCCGAGGACCGGCAGGGAGGTCAGAATGACCGGACAGAGTGAGATAACGCATAATGCTGCCGCCCTGGCCGTATTTGAAAATGGGAAACTTTTCGATTTTTTTAAGAGCTATTTCGGGGATGAGGCCGTCACCTATGATTATAAATGGTTAAGAGCTGTCGGCAATGAGAATTTCACTGGTTGCCATTATGATGTTGTATATATGGGTAGGGGTTCCCGCAATGTACATACTGTATGGATTCCTATAGGTGAAATACCTGTCAGCCAGGGTACGCTTGCAATTTGTGAAGGCTCGCATAAGCTTGATTCTTTTGAACGACTGAGAAATACATATGGAGGCATTGATGTTGACCGCGATATGATAAGTGAGGGATGGTTCACTTCTGATCCTTATGAAATTACAAATAAGTTCGGTGGCAGATGGCTGACCACTAATTTTAATCCGGGTGATCTACTTATATTCGGACTCTTCACCATGCATGCATCCACAACTAACCTGACTGATAAATTCAGAATCAGTTGCGACATCCGTTTCCAGCCAAAAGGTGAGAGAATTGATGAAAGATGGGCAGGAAAGAATCCAACAGGCCATTATGCCTGGGGCAAAGACGAAAGAAAAGAACGACCAATTACTGATCTCAGAAAGGAATGGGGGATATAGTAATTATTACTAATTTTATTAAATAATGACAGTTTGGTTTTGATTTTTTTTACCACAAATGAAACAAAGGATTGGGCAAAGTAACTCAAAGTAAATGTTTGCTTTTCCCTTTGTGTGACTTCGTGATATACTTCGAGTACCTTTGTGGTTAATTTTTTCTTATTCTAACTTAACCTGTTTAAATAATGATTTCAATCGAGGCAAGTGTATCAAAGGGCTGGCTCCACCAGAACGGCGGATTCAATTTTGATAACCGGTATTATATGGACCCTGTTTACCGCTGGGAACAGGATAGTAAAATCCATAAGTTCGTCAGGGAAAAATTTCCCCGTTATGCTATATATAATATGGAGGCAAACCTCCTGCAGGCAAAGCATGTGAGGGATAATCATGTCCTGGTCGGAGCTATACAGCCAAATATGATACTTGCAACAATACTTGGTGCGGAGTTCTCATTTTTCGAAGACAAGGATGCTGATGTTGCAGGAAAACCCCTTGAATTCATTGCTGATCAAAATGAGCTGCCTTTGGTTTCATCAATACTTGATCATACTCTTGTAAAAGATCTTGAAAGGCAGATAAAGGAAATCACTGATACACGGCCCGACCTTAAAGTGATCCCACCCTTTTTCTGGGATGAATCGGGCAGAGCAACAATACATGGAATAATAACCACCTCGCTGAAACTTACAGGCGATAATATCATGATCACAATGATGAGTGATCCCGGACTTGCACATGCAATACATCAGTGGATAGTCGACGCATATATAATTCTGATCAGCCATTTTTCTGCTCTTGCAAAACTGCCGGTCACATCAGTACATGTCGGTGAATGTGCTGGAACAATGGTGTCATCCGACCTGTATGATGAATTCATTGTTCCATATATAAGTCAGCTCGGTGATAAGCTTGGAGCCGTACGTATACATAGTTGCGGTATGTCAGATCATATAATGGAGTCAATCGTAAAGATCAGGAACCTGAAAATAATCGATACCGGTTCAGGCACCTCTATAAAAGGTATAAGAGACCTTAAGGGTAAGGATTTCACAATTCATATTGCACCTCCGATGGAGTTTATGATGGAAAGTGCACCTCAATCTCAGATTCTTGATTGGCTGAATAAAACTCTTGATGAAAATCAGGGAGGCCCTCTTCAGATTGCATATCATATGGAGCCTGATTATGAGGTAAATAACTGCCTTGTAATGCATGATGAACTTGAAAAGAGAGGATTGATTATTAACAAGCGTTTATACTAAATTCAGTCATAAGATTGTCATTCCGAATCCGCCAGCTGGCGGATGAAGGAATCCTTAACAGTTTATTGAAGTAAATGTAATTTTGAATTCGATGAAGACTAATCTCATTTTGGTAATAATAATTGCTATGACATCATGTACTAAACCCGGTAAAGTCCTTTACCAGGAACTTACTCCTGATGAATTCAGGTCAAAACTGGCTGAATGTCCTGTAGCATACCTTCCGCTCGGAACACTCGAATGGCATGGAGAGCACCTTCCCCTTGGATCAGATGGCCTTCAGTCGGAAGGATTCTTTAAGATACTTGCAGCAGAAGCAGGAGGTATTGTTATGCCCATGCTTTTTATTGGTCCCGATGGATATGATACAATAATCAACGGTAAGGAGTATTATGGCATGGACTGTGCAAGCCTCTTCAGCGAACAGGGGAATTATGAAATACAGCAGCTTACCGGGAGTGCATACTGGGTACCTGATTCCACTTTCGATTTAATGGTGAATGGCATTATGAAACAACTGAGCCGGGCAGGATTCAAAATAGTTATAGCTCATGGACATGGACCTTCTACAAACTATATCGG